>WFPR01000073.1 GCA_015487455.1 Candidatus Bipolaricaulota bacterium | reverse complement strand
TCTCCTCGAACCAACGCTCATCGATGAGCCGCTGCCCCCGCCACTCCCCCTTGTTGAGCACCAGCTGACCCAGCTTCGCCAGATCCCTGGGGTAGAGGGCCAGCCCGGCCATGGCGTGCGGGTTGCCCGCTTGATCTCTCATCCAATCGAACTCCCGAATCCCAAGGGGCGCGAAGATCTCGTCGCGCATGAACTCGTCGAGCTTCTTGCCCGAGACCTTCTCGACGATCCCCGCCAGGAGGTTGACGGCCTTGTTGTTGTACTCGAACTTGGTCCCCGGCGGATAGCTCAGCTCGGCGGCGAGGGCCAGTTGCACGAAGTCGGGGCTGGGGTAGATCTCCACGCGGGTGTCGGGGACGTTCTGCAGCCCCGAGGTGTGCGAGAGGATGTGCCTCAAAGTGATCTTTTGCTTGAGGCCCTGCTTCCACTCCGGGTAGAAGGTGTAAACGGGCACGTCGATGGACTCCAGAAGGCCCAGGGTGATCAAGCGCCCGATGGCCAGGTTCACAACGGACTTCGTGACGGACATCGTCTCGATGAGTTCCGGGGACTTGCCGAAGTACCACTCCCCGACGAGCTTTCCGTCCTTGAGGATCACGACAGCGTCGGAGCGGGCCTCCTGCGCGGCCTCGAGAAGCTTCGATAACCCCTTAAGCTCGCTCCCGTACATCTCAGAGGACAGGGTAGCATCCCGAGGGTAAGAGGGTGAAATCGAGCCGGAAAGCGCGACCAGCAGCCCCACAACCCCGACCAACCCGATCACGAACAGCCACGCACGGGTCATTTATCCTCACCTCCCTGGGTAGAGGGTCACTCGCGTTCCACAACGAACCCCTGCGGGAAGAGGTCCTTCCGGTACACGAACGCTCGATCCTCCCCGGAGACGGCTACCCCGAGAAACGTGTAGCGCAACGGATCGCTCTGGAACCTGAACAGAATCTCCAAAGGAGGGGCCTCCTGGGAGCGCACCCAGAGGACTCGCTCCGCTTGTTGGGCTTCTCCGGTGGCGCTGTCCACGATCTGAACGGGATCGGCGCGGCGGAGCGTCCGCTCAAACGAGCGCCGCGGCAGGGGCATCACCACAAGAACGGTCTGCTCCTCGAGGGAGGGAGAGGCGTAGAGGAGCCCCAAAGGGACCAGCCCGAGAGGGCTAAAGGTGTCCATCTCCACCACCACCCACGGTGCCCGCACGGGGATCGCGTCGGTGCCCGAAAACGTCTTCGCTGGAGCGTCAGGCTCCGCGAGCACGAGATCCTCCTCGCCCAGCCGGAGCTGCCCGTCGGCAACCTCCCCCCAAAGCAGGTTGATCTCCCAGACCTCCCTGTCCTCTGCGGCCAGGGCCTGAGCCACCCGGCTGGCGCGGTAGCGAACGGGCTGGAGGTCGGGCGAAAGCTCGAGCACGCCTTGGGTTCGGGACTCAAAGCCCTTGTCCCGAGCTATCAAACGCGTGCTCAACGAGAACTCCCATCCCGCCGGTGTCCGAAGGATCGTGTACGCCTCCTCCGCTTGAGCCGATCCTCGTTGAACGCTCAGGAAGCCCCGATCGACGAACGTCGGCAAGGTCGAAGGCTGAGCCTGCGACAGAAGGAAATACCCCAAGAGGAGCAAAGCCGAAGTTGTCACAATCCCGATCGCCGCAGCTCGCATTTGCATCGTATCCCCTCCTTTTTGGACTTCTGTCGTCCGTCTCGTGAATGGACTCTCCCCGCTCAGGGGTTCATCCCCCGGCCCGGTCCTGCAGCGCGCAGGACAGGGGAAGTCTAGCTCCCTCTCCGGGGATCGAGAAGCGATTCGGCCTGAACGGCCCTCGGACGGCCTTAAGCGGCGCGGAGGGGGGAACGAGCGGTCCCCGCTTAGAGCTTAAAGCGAGAGGCGGTCGCCCAGGCGGGCCTCGAGTTGAGGCTTGTAGCGGCGGCTCGCCTTGAGTTCCGTGCCGTCCCGCAGCACGAGCACCAGGTCCCCGTGGAACCAGGGGTGGATCTCTTTTATGCGCTCGACGTTCACGATCGCGCTCCTGTGCACCCGCACGAAGCGGGCGTCGAGCCTTTGCTCCAAAGAGTGGAGGGACTCCCGCAGGCGGTGCGTCTGCCCCCTTGAATGAATCAGGGCGTACTTCCCCTCGGCCTCGATCCAGTCGATCTCGTCGAAGGGCAGAAACGTGATCCGCCCGCCCGCCTTGATGAGTAGGCGCTTTGTGCCGTGCCCCGGCGCGTCGAGGAGCGCCCGTAAGCGCTCGAGCGTCTCGTGGAGTCGGGCGCTCTGGAGCCGGGCCTTCGCCCGCCCCAGCGCCTCCCGAAACCGCCTCTGCGAGAAGGGCTTCAGCAGGTAGTCCAAGGCGTGGACCTCGAACGCTTGAAGGGCGTACCGATCGTACGCCGTGATGAAGATCACGAGCGGCAGCGCCCGGCCCTCGGCCCGGAGGGCGCGCAGCAGCCCGAACCCGTCCTCGCCGGGGAGCTGAACGTCCAAGAGCAGCAGATCCACGGGTTTTTCATCGAAAAGCGCGAGAGCCTCCTCGACGGTAGCGCAGCCCCCCGCCAGCTCGAAGTCCGGATCTTGCTTCACGAGGGCGCAGATGTGCTCGCGGGTGACGGGCTCGTCCTCGACGACCAGCACGGTCCACTTTTTCATCGCCCTCATGCGCTCCACCCTTCACCCAAGGGGATCTCGATTCGGGCCAGAAGTCCGCCCTTCGTCCCGTTGAGAAGCTCCAGCTTGGCCTCGGGGCCGTAGAGCGTTCGGAGGCGCTCCTTGAGGGTGCGCAGGCCGTGGCCCTCTTGGGGCTTGCCGTTGAGGCCCGGCCCGTCGTCCCGGACCCAGAGCAGGAGCTTGTTCTCTTTGAGGGAAGCCCCGACGGCGACGGCGCCCGGCTCGGGGCGGGGCGCGATCCCGTGCTTGATCGCGTTCTCCACCAGGGGCTGGAGCACGAACGCCGGGACTTTCTTGTCCCGCGTATCGGGATCGACCTCCCAGCGCACCCGGAGCCGCTCGCCCAAGCGGGCCTGTTGGATGTCCAGGTAGCGCTCGATAAAGGCCAGCTCCTCGTCGAGCGCGATCAGGGGCCGGTCGCCCAGCTCCAGGGCCGTGCGCAGAAGCGCCCCCAGCTTCTCGATCAGCTCCTCGGCCCGTCGGGGGTCGCGGGGGATGAGCGCGGAGACCGTCTGCAGGGTGTTAAACAGGAAGTGCGGGTGGAGCTGCATCTTTAAAGCTTGGAGCTTGGCCTCC
>WFPR01000072.1 GCA_015487455.1 Candidatus Bipolaricaulota bacterium | reverse complement strand
GTCGTGTAGCGCGCCGTGTACGCGTTGAAGAAGGGCAGCGTCTTCTCCGTGATGGCGGTCGCGCCGGTGGCCGCGTCGGCGTAGACGTGCGAGACGCACTTCCCCTGGGTCTGCTCCCAGTACTCCCACGCCTGCCCGGTCACGTTGATGCCGACGACGGGCAGCCGCGGCCCCTGGTCGTACCACTGCCGCACGAACCCGAACCCGTTCCGCCGGATGAACGCGACGAAGAACGCCTCGGCCCCGGCCCGCTCCGCCCCCGAGAGGAGCCCGCTGAAGTCGAAGCTCCCCCGCTGGGGGAAGAGCGCGGAGTTGACCACCTCAATGCCCGCCTCGGGGAGCTTCCGCTCCAGGAACGCTTTGAAGTCGCGGCCGAAGCTGCCGTCCTCGGCCACGATGGCCGCCCGCTTGACGCCCAGCTCCGCGACGAGCACTCCCCGGGCCATCCCCACGGTGTCCTCCGTCAGCACCTCCGTGTCGAGCATGAGGCGGAAGTAGAACTTGAAGCTCTCGTAGTTTTGCTTGACCATCCGGCTCGTCTCGGGGGTGGCGGTGCCGGTGTTGAGGAACGGGGTGCGCAGCCGCGGGAGCACGCTCATTATGGGCAGCGTCGTCTCGTCGAGGAAGCCGCCGACGACGACCAGCGCCTTCTGCTCCTCGGCCAGCTCCTCGAAGCGCTGCACCGTCACCCTGGGGTCGAACTGCGTGTCGCGGACGAGCCCCTCGATCTGTAGGGGTCGCCCGAGCACCCCGCCCTGGGCGTTGATCTCGTCGACGGCCAGGAACGCCCCCCGGGTGAGCGCCACCCCGATGGGGAAGTTGAAGATCGTCGGGGCCAGCACCCCCACCCGAATGGGCTCCGGGGACTGAGCCCGAGCCCGAGCCCTGAAGGGCTGAAGGGCCAGCGCCCCGAGCCCCAGCCCCACCAGGCCCAGGCCGACGCCCCGCAGGAACCGCCGTCGGCTGATCGGGGTTTGAGCGCTCTGCCGCGCCATCTCGACCTCCTCGCTCCCGTCTCGGGCGTTTTCGCGTTTCGCTCCGCTTTGGCCCTTTCTACAAGATGGTCTCAGGCGGCGTCAACCGGCGGCGGGGCCGCGGTCGAGGCCGCGACCCCGCGTTGCTCCCCGCCGAGCGGAGCGCGTATACTGCCTTCGTGCGGGCGTTGCCCCCAAACGAGGGCGCCACGAACGAGCGAGGCGAGGTGAGGAGGGAGGGGCGGCCGTGGAGCCGTTCAGCTTTCAGCTGCCGACCAAGGTCGTCTTTGGGGTCGGGGCGCTGGGCAACTTGGGGACGGAGCTGGACGAGCGCGGCTGGAGGTCCGCCCTCATCGTCACGGACAAGGGCGTCCGCGAGGCCGGGCTCCTCGCCCGCGTCGAGGAGCTCCTTCGAGCCCTCAACGTCGATTACGCCGTCTACGACGGCGTGGTCCCCAACCCCACGGTGCGCTCGATCGAGGCCGGGCTGCCCCTGGCCCGGGGGCGCGAGGTGCTGATCGCCCTGGGCGGGGGCAGCGCGATCGACACGGCCAAGGCGCTCAACGCGCTCAGGACGCACGGCGGCCACGTGCTGGACTGGGAGGGCCACGAGGCGGTGCCCGGCCCCTGCGGCCCCCTGATCGCCGTCCCCACGACCGCGGGCACGGGCAGCGAGGTCACCCCCATCGCCATGGTCAGCGCGCCGGAGCGCCACCAGAAGGTCCCCCTCGTCAGCCGCCATCTGGCCCCGGACGTGGCCCTCGTCGACCCGACGCTGACCGTCAGCCTGCCACCGGCCGTGACCGCCGCGACCGGGATGGACGCCCTGACGCACGCGATCGAGGCGGCCACCACCCTGACCGAGCAGCCCTTGGCCGACCTCTTGGCCTTCCAGGCCATCGAGCGCCTCCACGAGTTCCTGCCGCGGGCGGTCCGCGACGGGCGGGATCTAGAAGCCCGCACGCAGGTGGCCTTCGCCAGCCTGCTCGCGGGGATGGCCTTCAGCCACGCCTGGGTCGGCCTGGCCCACGCGATCGCCCACGCGCTCGGCGGCCTCTACGACCTGCCGCACGGCCTCTGCTGCGCCTTGGCGCTCCCCGTGGCCATGGAGTACAACCTGGAGGCCAAGCCCGACAAATATCAGCGGATCGCGAGGCTGCTGGGGCAGCCCGACGCGGAGGCGGGCATCGCCCGGGTGCGGGCGCTCACCCGCGAGATCGGCCTCCCGCAGAGCCTGAGGGAGCTGAACGTCCCCGAGCACGACGTCGAGCGCATCGCGGAGCTGGCCCTGCTGGACGGCTCGATCCTCTTCAACCCGCGCGAGGTCACCCCGGAGGCGATGACCGCGCTCGTCCGCAAGCTCTTCTGAACGAGTTTGCGAATTAAACGAACGAGAGGACGGGAAGGAGGTGAGCGACGTTACGTGACGTTATGGGCTTCCCCTACCGAGATCCCGAGCGGGCAAAGGCGTTCCTGCTGGAGTTCGTCGAGCGCCTCAAGGGCGTGGAGGAGATCCGCCGGGGCTGGGCGGCGCTCAACATGGTGATCGGCATCCACATCAAGCGGCCGGACGTCGACTTCTGGGTGGACACCCGCGGCGGCGACGTCGTCGTTCGGGAGGAGCCGCCCAGCCCGGAGGGGGCCTCGCTGACCCTGACGGCGGATCTCTTCCACCAGCTCTACACGGGCCGGGAGAACGCCATGCTCGCCTTCGCCAAGGGCAAGATCCAGCCCCGGGGCAAGGTGGCCGGGATCATGCAGCTCACCCGCACCATGCCCAGCGCCGTCAGCGTCTACAAGGCGTACTTGGCGGAGAAGGGGCTGGCGCCTTAGCGCCTTGACGCCTTTACGCCCTTACGCGCAGCCGCCCGCGCCGTCGCAAAGCCCCTGAACGAACTTGTCCTTCTCGCGATCAGGGGCTACAGTGGGGGGCTAGGTGAGGTGCCGTAGCCGTAGGGGTCGATAAGGTGAAGGAAGTAGAGGGAGTAGGGAGGTGGTCTTCCGTGCGGCCGGACGGGCGGGGCGCGGCCCTCGGGGCCTGGGCCGTTGGGGGTGGGGTTTTGGCCTTGGCGTTCGCGCTGGCGTTTGGATGGGCGGGACCGACGCCCTCCTGGGCCCAGCAGGCGGGCGGCGGCAGCCCCCTCGCCCCCGAGGTGCTCTTCGTCGACTTCCCCGAGCGGATCCCGGCCGACGGCAGCAAGGTCTTCGGTCGGGTGGGCTTCCGCGACGTCGACGGGGACATCACCTGGGCGCGGTTCGACGTCGTGAGCGCCACGGAGTTCGAGCCCTTCGGGTTCAACCCCAAGGTCGAGGGCCGCACGGAGGGCGTCTTCGAGTTCTTCGTCTTCTCGAAGATCGCGCAAACCGTCACCCTGAGCGTCACCCTGGAGGACGCCGCGGGCAACCGGAGCTTCCCCGAGGAGTTCACGTTCACGGCCGTCTCGCTCATCGAGCACGTCGCGAGCTGGGGCGGGTTCGGGAGCGGGACGGGGCAGTTTCGGGACATCGGGAGCTTGGCGATCGACCCCGAAGGGCAGCTCTATGCCACGGACTTCTCCAACCATCGGGTCCAGAAGTTCGCGCCCGACGGGCGGCTGCTGGCCGTCTGGGGCGGGCGGGGGAGCGAGCCGGGCCGCCTGGACGGCCCCCTCGGGATCGCCGTCGACCCCCAGGGCTCCGTCTACGTGGCCGAGGCGGGCAACCGCCGCGTGCAGAAGTTCACGGTCGAGGGCAACGCGCTGTTGCACTGGGGGGAGTTCGGGCGCGAGCCGGGACGGTTCCTCGCCCCGACGGGCGTGGCCGTCGGTCCCCAGGGGAACGTCTACGTCGTCGACCAGACGACGGGCTTCGTTCAGGTCTTCAGCCCCACGGGGGCTTTCCTCAGGCGGTTCGGGGGGCGGGGCCGCGGCGACGGCCAGCTCTTGAGCCCCATGGACCTCGCCATCGATCGTGAAGGCAACGTCTACGTGGCCGACACGGGCAACGACCGCATCGTGCGCTTCGGCACGGACGGCTCATTTATCACCCAGTGGGGCACCCGAGGCGAGCGGGACGGGCAGTTCCGCGAGCCGCGCGGCGTGGCCGTGGATCTCCTGGGCCGCGTGTACGTGGCCGACCGCGGCAACCACCGCGTTCAAGTGTTCTCGCCCGAGGGGCAGCTGCTGGCCAAGTGGGGCAGCGCCGGGCGCGGCCAGGGCGAGTTCTTGGAGCCCGTCGACGTGGCCGTCGACGCCCAAGGCGTGATCTACATCGCCGAGGAGGGCAACCACCGCATTCAAGCGATCCGATTCAAGAACTTTTAGCCCACCTCGGGTCGGGGCCGGAGCGGGCGCGCCGTCGCGCGTCCAGGTAGCGCTGCAGGATCAGCACGGCGGCCAGCCGATCGCGCACCTCCTTGCGCCGACGGCGGCTGAGGTCCGCCTCCAACAGGACCCGCTCGGCCTCCTGGGTCGTCAAGCGCTCGTCGACCAGCTCCACGGGGACGTCCAGCGCCGATTCGAGCTGCGCCTTGAACGCCAGTGCCTCCCGGGCCTTGAAGCCCTGCGAGCCATCGAGGTTGAGGGGGAGCCCCAGCACGACCCGCTCGACCCCGTAGCGCTCGACGACCTCTCTTAAGTGCTGCAGATCGCGTTCAGGGGAGCGGCGCTCGTAGATCTCCAGCCCGGAGGCGACCGTCTGGGTCTCGTCGCTGATCGCGAGCCCCAGGCGCTTCTCGCCGTAGTCGATGCCCAGAACGCGGCCCATCTCCCTTCACTCGCTCGTTTTCTGCTCCCGGCGGCGGATCTCCTCTTCTAAGCGGGCCAGCTCCCGCTCGATTTCAGAATCTAAGGGGTGGGCCAGCGCGGGAACGGCCGTCACCTCGTAGAGCCTCAGCTCCTCCCGGAAGCCCTTGGGCCGGAAGAGCCCGCGGTCGACGTACTGCAGGCCCGGCAGCGGCCCGGCCAGCCGCTTGACCGTCTCCGAAACGAGCACCTGGCCGCCCTCGGCCTGGGCGGTGATCCTGGCAGCTAAATTGACCGCCCGCCCGATGTAGTCGTCGCCCTCCTGGATGGGCTCGCCGACGTCGATCCCGATGCGGATCTTGACGTGTTCGTCTGGAGGGCGATCGCGGTTGTACGCCTCGAATCCCCGCTGGAGGGCCACCGCCGCGGCCACGGCCCGGCGGACGCTGGGGAAGGCGATCATGAACCCGTCGCCGTAGCCCTTGACGATTTGACCGCCCCAGCGCTCCACGGTCCGGCGGACGAGGCGGTTGTGCTCCTTGAGGACGGCGAACGCGGCGTCGTCCCCCCGCTCCACGTAGCGGGTGAAGTCCTCCATGTCCGTGAACATGATGGCCACCAGACCCTCAGGAAATTGCTTCTCCAGCGCCTCACGGGCTTCCGGCGGAAGGCGGCGGGCCTTGGTCTTGAGCACCCCTTGAGTGTATTCCTGAAACCGCTCCCAAGCTTCCCTCTCTGCCTGAGCGCGCCGCTTGGCTTTAGCCCGGATGTACTCGGCGATCGCCTCGCCGATGGGGGAGCGGGCCACGAACGCCGAGGCCCCCAGAAGCGCCCCACCCAAGATAAGGGCCGTGAGCGCCTCCGGAGCCTCATCAGCCAGGATGGCCACGATGGACACGCTGAAGACACCCGCGATCGTGACGATCCCCAGCCATAGGAGCCACGTCAGCCACTTCATCGCCCTTGCCTCCCCCGTGAAGATACTGGATTTCCCGTCCGAACGGCAACATAATGAAAGCCATGATCCCGCTGTTGGAGTCGGCCAAGGCGTTGGATGAGCAAGAACGGCTGTGCGACCGCTGCCTGGGGCGGTGCTTCGCCCGCTTGGGGACGGGCCTTACGAACGAGGAGCGCGGCCGGGCGCTGCGCGTCGTGCTCGCGATGCTCCAGGGGCGGGAGCCTCGACGCGTTCCGCCCGAGGAGTGCGCCGTCTGCCGCGGGCTCTTCCGCTCTGTCGACGAGTGGGCCGAGCGGGCCCTGAAGAGCGTCGAGGGCTACGAGTTTCACACGTATCTGGTGGGGACGCGCCTGCCCCTCGAGATCGAGGAGGCCGAGAAGGCGCTTTGGAAGCGCCACGGGATCGCCCCCAAGCAGGTCGAGCCCCTCAAGCAAGAGTTCAACCGCGAGGTGGGCAAGCGGCTGCGCGGGTTGCTCCTCAAGCAGGGCCGCGAGGCGCGGGTCGATTGGGAACACCCCGACGTCGCCCTGCTGCTCGATCTCGAGCGCGGCGTCGTCGAGCCGACGATC
>WFPR01000071.1 GCA_015487455.1 Candidatus Bipolaricaulota bacterium | reverse complement strand
CGAGCGGCTTCCGACCCCGACGGGGACGGGGACGGGGGAAGGAGAAGGGGATGGGCCCCGTTGGGCGTTGACCCGCGCGCGGCGCGTCCGCCACGGGTTCAGCCGCGCCGACTTTTGGTTCGCGCTGGAGCGCGAACGCGAGGGGCTCCAGCTCATCGCCCGGCGGCGCGACGTCGTGCTCCTCGACGACGCCGCGTTGATCTCGCGCGTCTGGCTCGTCAACGCGGGGGAGCGCCCCGTGCGGCTGCGCCTGGGCGCCTGGGTCGAGCTGGGCTTCGAGCCCGCCTGGGGCACGACGCTCCCCCGCCTCCCCCTCGACGTTGAGCCCTTCCCCTGGGGGGCTCGGGCGACGAACGGGCAAATTCAGCTCCACCTCGAGCTGGAGCCCCCTTTCGAGGCCGTCGCCCGCGAGGCCGGGCGGCTCGAGTGGCTCAGCGGCGTGCACGAGGTCCCGCCGGGCGGACGGCGGCGCGTCGCGCTGCGCCTGCGGGCGGACCGGCCCCCCTTCCCGGCGTCCCCGGCGCCCATCGGGGCCGACAAGGCCAAGTCGAAAGCACGACGGCTGGCGAAAGGGATGCGGGCGGGGGAGCGGCGCCTGCGGCGACGGGCGTTCGGGGGCGTGCAGTTCGAGTGCCCCGATCGCGCCCTAAGAGAAGCGTTCCAGCTGGCGAAGGCCAACTTGGAGCTTCTGATCGTGGAGACGCCCGCGTCGGGGCCAGGGCCGGGGCTAGGGCGCTACCCGCGGGCCGGGGTGCCCGAGTACGTCCAGCTCTTCGGGACGGACACGGCCTACGCCGTGCCGGGGCTCGTGATCGCGGGCCTCGGGGCCGTGGCGCGGGAGGCCCTGCTCACGCTGGCCCGGCTCGCCCGCGAGCGGGGTCGGGAGGGACGCGTCCCCCACGAGGTCGCGCTCGACGGGACCGTCGTCTTCGAGGGCAACGCCGTCGAGATCCCGCAGTTCGTGAGCGCCTGCTGGCGCTACACCCGCTGGACGGGGGACCTCGAGTTCCTGCGGAGCGTCTACCCCGTCTGCCGGGCGGGGCTCGCGACGCTCCTCGCCCAGGACCCCGACGGGGACGGCTACCCCGACGGCGAAGGGATGATCGAGCGACCGGGGCTGGGCCCCGAGAAGCTCGACGTCGCGTGCCATCTCTGTCAAGCGCTGCGCGACTTCGCCGAGATGACCCGCGCCCTGGCCCTGGACGGCCCTGAGGCCCAGGAGGCCGACGCGCGGGCGGACGCCCTCCGCCGGGGCCTTCTGAGGGACTGGTGGCTTGAGGAGGAGGGGCTCTTTGCCGATTCGCTGGACGAGCGCAACCGCCCCAAACTGCAGGGCCACTGGACGGGACTCGTGCCCTTGGCGCTCGGGCTGCTCGACGGCGACGAGGGCCGCGAGCGCGAGCGGGCGCGGCGGGCGCTCGAGCGCTTCCGGCGCGACTGGACGAACGCCCAGGGCTACGGCCCCGTGCACACCCGTGGGGTCGACGAGCGGGTCTGGACGCTGCCCGCGGGGCTCTTGGCGCTGGCGGAGTTCCGCTACGGGGGCGCCGAGCGGGGCCTCCGGCTCTTAGCCGCCATCGCGGACACGCTGGAGCGCGGGATGCTCGGCGCCTACGCCGAGCTGATCCCCGACGGCGGGGACCTCATGCAGCTCTGGTCGGCCGCCCTGTTCGTCCAAGGGGTGGTGGAGGGGCTCTGGGGGGTGCAACCCTGCGCCCCCAGGGGCGAGCTGTGGCTGCACCCGAGGCTCCCCGAGGGCTGGGCGGCCATGGCGCTCCAGGGGCTGCGGGTGGGGCCGTGGCGCGTCGATCTCAGCGTAAGGCGCCATCAGGCTCCCGAGGCGCGCGTGGAAGGCCCCGCAGGCTTAAAGCTTCGCGTGGGGAGGCGTTGACGGGGGTCGAGCGTCTGGCGTACACTTCCCGTCCTTACTGAGTGTAAGCGCTTTCGAGAAAGGGGGCCTTGAGGCGTGAGCGATGGGGGCAAGGCGGGCCGACCGGGCGAGGAAGAGGCTGACGATCGCGGAGATCGCCGCGCTGGCGGGGGTCTCCACGGCGACGGTGTCGCGGGTGCTCAACGGCAAGCGGGACGTGAGCCCCGAGACGCGCTTGAAAGTTCAGCGAATCATCGCGGCGCACAACTACCAACCCAACGCCCTCGCCCGCAGCTTGAGCTTGAGGAGGACGCACAATCTAGGGTTGATCATCCCGCACACGGCGGAGTACTTGGTGTCGTTCCCCTACTTCTCGGAGCTGATCCGCGGGATCAGCCAGCGCGCGAACGCCGCGGGCTACCGCCTGCTGCTGGCGACGTCCAGCTCCGAGCGCTCCTCCGAGGAGACGTACGGGGAGGTGCTCCGCGGGGCGGTCGACGGGCTGATCGTCGTGGATCTGAAGGTTCAAGACGAGCGGCTGCGCTGGCTGCG
The DNA here is from genome assembly GCA_015487455.1 of Candidatus Bipolaricaulota bacterium. Taxonomy (GTDB): domain Bacteria; phylum Bipolaricaulota; class Bipolaricaulia; order RBG-16-55-9; family RBG-16-55-9; genus S012-72. Next base: position 1,384 of record WFPR01000071.1, on the reverse strand, counting down.
GCGCGAGGCCGTGCCGTTCGTGCTGATCGGGCGCCCCCTCGAGCCCGAACCGTCAAGCGAGGTCGCGGGGGTGAACTGCGTCGACTCCGACAACGTCGGGGGGGCCTATCGGGCGACCCGCCATCTGTTGGAGCTGGGACACGAGTCGATCTGGCTGATCAACGGGCCGCCGGAGCACGCCGTGTCGGTCTATCGGGAGCGGGGCTTCCGGCGGGCCCTGGAGGAGGCCGGGAGGAGCGCGGAAGGGCGCGTGTTGGCCGGGCCGTTCACCGTGGAGGCGGGCTACGAGCTGACCCAGACCCTGCTGGCCCGAACGCGGGGCCGGAGCAGGGGAGGGATCGGCATCGGGATCGTGGCGGCCAGCGATTTGCAGGCCTGCGGGGCGGTGCTGGCGCTTCGGGAGGCTGGGCTGCGCGTGGGCGCGGACGTCTCGGTGGTCGGCTTCGACGACGTGCCGCTGGCGCGGGCGTTTGACCCGCCCCTGACGACGGTGCGTCAACCCATCTTCGAGATCGGGAAGGAGGCCGCCCGCCTGCTCATCCGCCAGATCGAGCAGCCCGACGCGCCCCCGCTCCAGACCGTGTTCCCCACGGAGCTGATCGTCCGCCGGAGCACCCGTCCCCTGGCTCACTCCGACGAATGAAAAGAACGAGATGACCGCCCGTTGGCCGCCGACGTCGCCGAGCCCGAATCCGAGCGCGTCCCCGCCGCCGACGATGACGATGCGAACGACCCTCCAGCGCGGGTCGCTCTTCGCCGTGTTCGGCCCCGACGGCGCCCTCGAGGGGCTCTACGCCTGGGACACGCGCTTCCTGAGACGCCTGCGGCTCGAGCTGAAGGGCTGCCCGCTCCGGCTCGTCGCCCGACGGGTGGGAAGCCGTCGGCTCGTCCACCGCTTCCGCGCCGCGGGGACTTTAGAACTGGAGCTGGTCCAGCGCGCGCGGCTCGTCGATAAGGGCCTGGAGCTGCGCTGGAGGCCGCTTGCGCCCACGTCCGGCGAGGCTCGGCCAACGACGATTGAGGTCGATCTCGAGCTTGAGGTCGATCTGGAGCTGGACTTTCGGGATGTGTTCGAGGTGCGGGGGGCGCTCGCGCCCCTGCCTCGGGCCGTCTCCGTCGAACTCGAGGGCACGGAGCGGGAAGGCGCCTTAAGCTTTATTTATCGGGGCCGGGACGGGCTGCGGAGGGCCGTCCGGCTGGAGCCCATCCCGGCTCCCGTCTCGAGCTGGAGGGTGGCCGTCTCGGAGGCCTCGGAGGGGCCGGGAGGGGGCCTACGTGTCCGGCTCGCGCGCCCCGTGACGTCGGCGATAGAGGGCGGGCTGCGCGTTCGGGTGGACGTTCGCCCGGAGCGCGGGTCCGCGCTCCGGGCGAACGTCCACCCGAA
>WFPR01000070.1 GCA_015487455.1 Candidatus Bipolaricaulota bacterium | reverse complement strand
GACAAGAGGGGGAGGGCGTCGCGCCCTTTGGACGACGCTCCTCGTGGGCGTCGGGCTCGCTCTGGCCTTGAGCGGAGGGCCAATCCCGCTCGGGAGGGGGGCCGGCCCGTCCGGCCCTGCCGACTCTGATCCCCTGCTCCGCCCTGAGCCCTATGGGCTGCCGACGGCTCGAGTCAGCGGGTTTACCGCCCCGTACTGCGTCGATTGGCCCTTAGCCGAGGGGGAGCGCCTCTGCTGGCTGGGGAGGGGCGATCTCGTCTGGACGGTCCCGGACCGGAACCGCCTGTCGGGGTGTGGAGCTTGGTCCCCTTGGAGGCTGCTCGCTCCTGACCTCACCGTGCGGGCCAGGGCGTGTCGCTCCGGCTTCAAGGGGGATCTACAGTGGGAGGCTTGGCCCGCCGCCCTCTTGACCCTTCCCTGGGCTGAGAGCTTGCCGCCCTCCCCATCGCTCGACCCCGATGAAGCGGTTGCCCTCTGGGAGCTTCTGGAACCCCTTGCTCCCCGCTTATACTGGCTCAACGCCTTGATCCCCTACTGGGAGTGGGAGTGCGAGGGAAATTGGCGCCCTTGGCGGGCTCTCCCCCTCAAGCTGGGGGAGGTGCGCTATCGCTACTGCGTCCACGAAACGGGGGTCGTGTGGCGTCAATGGGAGGCGAGGAGCGAGACCCGACCATGATCGAGGTGGAGGGGCTGAGCCGCAGGTTTGGGGATCTGTACGCGCTCAAGGACATCACCTTAAGGTTCCAGGGCGGGGTGCTCGGGGTGCTCGGCCCGAACGGAGCGGGGAAGACGACGTTCCTGCGGATCCTGGCGACCGTGCTTCCCCCTACGGAGGGCCGGGTCCGCCTCTTCGGATACGGGACGACCCGAGCGTCGGATCGTCGGGCCATCCGCCGACTCTTGGGGTATCTTCCCCAGGCGTTCCGAGCGTACCCGGACTTCAACGCGCGAGAATACCTGCATTACGTCGCGTGGCTGAAGGAGATGCCCAGGGAGGGGCTCAAGGAGCGGGTGGAGGAGCTGCTGGCGTGGGTGGGCTTAACGCCGGTCGCCGGACGCCCGATCCGAAGCTATTCCGGGGGCATGTTGCGGCGCCTGGGGATCGCTCAGGCGCTGCTCAACGACCCCCAGCTGCTCTTAGTGGACGAGCCCACCGCGGGGTTGGACGTGGAGGAGCGGGTCAAGTTCCGGCGCTTCCTCATCCAGCTGCCTCAGGAACGCCTCACCGTCCTCTCGACCCATCTTGTGGAGGACGTTGAGGTCGTCTGTGATCAGGTGGCCGTCTTGCACCGCGGTCGTCTGCTCTTCTTCGGCCCGAAGGGCGCCCTCCTCCGGCGCTTCGAGGGGAAGATCGTGGAGGTGACCGTCCCCCTGAAGGCGCTGGAGGAGCTCGCCCGCTCCCCCGGGATGCGGATTTTGACGGTCCAAAAGGAGAAGGAGGGCTGTCGAGTCCGTTTGCTCTGCGAACAGCGTGGGGGCCTCGGCGGAGGCTCGCCGGTGACCCCCACCCTTCAAGACGCGTACTTGGCCTTGATTTATGCGCATTCTTGAGGTTATTCGCCTGGAGAGGCGGCGGATCTTACCGCGGTACGCGTGGATTGGGCTCGCGTTCTGGATCCCAACGCGTGTCATCCTGGGGGAGAGCGGCGTTCCCCAAAGAACCCTCCTGGCGTTTGGCGAGCTGGCTCTTCCCCTGCTCCTGCTGCTCTTGAGCCATCGTGGCCTCCTCCCCCACGAAGGGGAAACAGAAGTTTACCAAGCGACCTCACGGCCTAAAGGGTTGAGCTTGGCCATCCGCCTCGGCTGGCTCTTGGGGTGGGGAGCGATGGTCGCGGTCACCTTGAGCCCTAGCTTGTATGGGGTGCTGATGGTCATGGCTCCCGCCTGCCTGCTGGGGGGCCTCACGCTTCTCATCTCCAGCTGGACCCAGGCCGCCATCGGCCTGGGGGTGGGCCTAGGATGGTGGGGATGGGCAGCTTTCCACCTCGTGAACCCGGAAAGGCCGTTAGACGGCCACTTGCAGGCGTTGCTTCTCGGGTTTTCCTACGCGTTTAGCGGGGATGGTTTGGGGGTGACGCTCAAGTACAAAGGGGCTCAGTTGTTGGTAGGCTTATGGGGATATGTGGGAGCTTTGCTCGTCCTGAGCAGGCGCTTCAGGTAGATTTCGTCCAATCTTGAAGTTCAGCCAAGACTTCCAGTACACTTATACACCGCCATGGCCCACGAGCACGAGATGAGCCCGGCGGAGTACGAGCGCCTCAAGCGGCGCCTGGAGGAGCTGGAGGAGGCCCGCAAGCGGGTCGCCCGCGAGATCGCCGAGGCGGCCGCCCAGAAAGATTTAAGCGAGAACGCCGCCTACCAGGCCGCTAAGGAGAAGCAGGCGCTGCTGGAGGGCGAGATCGCGCGGGTGATGGGGACGCTCCGCCGGGCCCGCGTGGTCCAAGGCCAAACGGACGACGGGACCGTGCGCGTCGGCGCCCGCGTGCGCCTCAAGCACAAGGCCACGGGGCAGGAGCTGGAGCTCCGGGTCGTCGCCAACATCAACCACGCGGCCGAGGGCGAGCCGGTCGTCTCGGCCGGGTCGCCCCTGGGACAAGCGCTCCTGGGCCGCCGCGCCGGGGAGGCCGTCACCGCCCAGACCCCCCAAGGCCCCCAGCACTACGAGATCCTCGAGGTGCGCGCTTGAGCTCGCAATCGCGCTCGAGCGTGATTGCGACCCTTCCCGTGTCTGAGTCCAACAAGACCCGCCCGGTGGCGATCAGCTCCAGCGCCTTCTGGACGGCCGGGCCGTCGCAGGCCCACTTCATCCGCTCTTGGTGCTCCTCAGGGCGGACGCCGGGCTCGACGGGCAACGGCTCCGACAGCACGAGCACGGGGCCGCCGTCGACCTCCTCCGTGACGAGGTGGACGGTGGAGCGGGTGACGGGCTCGCCCGCCTCGATCGCCCGCCTCACGACGTCGAGGCCGAGGCCCACGTACTTGCGGCGGCCGCGCTCGTCCGCGATCGTCAAGTCGGCGGGGTGGACGTTCACGATCCGGAAGCGATACGCGCTCAGCAGCGGCTCCGTGATGACGAGCAGGAAGCCCGAGAGCAGCAGCACGTCGGGCGCCCAGGCTTGGAGCGCCTCCACGACCCCGGCGAAGTACGCCCGCCGCGCGCTCCAATCGCGAAACGAGGCTCCTCGCTTCTTGAGGAAGGCTCTAAAGTCCAGCGCCTTCACGGGGATGCTGCGCTGCCGACAGAACGCAATCCCGGAGGCGTCCGGGCGGTCCGTCAGCGCGCCCACGACCTCGTAGAGCCGGCCGTAGTGGGGGTCGCGCTCGACGAGATAGCGCAGCGCCGAGGCGCCGCCCGAGAACAGCACCGCCACGCGCAGCTTTCGACCGGGCTTGGGCTCGTAGAGGGGCTTCAGCTGGGCCATATCGAAAGCTAGAGCGGGGGGACGTTCAGCGCGATGTCCCGGCGGTAGCGCATCCCCCTAAAGCGAATCTTCTCGACGGCCCGATAGGCCCGCTCGCGGGCCGCGGCGACGTCCGGGCCCCAGGCCGTCACCCCCAAGATCCGCCCGCCCTTGGTGTAGAACCTCCCGTCGCGGTACTCCGTCCCGGCGTGGTAGACGATCACGTCGCCCAGCGCCTCCGCCTCCTCGATCCCCTCGATGGGCTCGTTCTGGTGGGTGTAGCGTTCGGGGTAGCCCTCGACGCAGAGCACGACGCAGACGGCCGCGCCCGCGCGCCAGCGCAGCTCGACCCGCTCCAGCCGCCCCTCGACGCACGCCCGGAGCGCGGGGTACAAGTCGCTCTCCAGGAGCGAGAGGATCGGCTGAGTTTCAGGGTCGCCGAAGCGCACGTTGTACTCCAGCACGTAGGGCTTGCCCTTGGGGTCGATCATGAGCCCGAAGTAGAGCACGCCCCGGTCGCTCAGCCGCTCCTCCTCCATCCCGAGCAGCGTCGGGAGCACGATCTCCTGCTCGACGCGCTGGTAGACGGCCTCCGTCACCACGGGGGTCGGGACGTAGGCGCCCATCCCGCCGGTGTTCGGCCCCTCGTCGCCGTCGTAGGCCCTTTTGTAGTCTTGAGCGGGGGGCAGGGTCGCGACGCTCCGCCCGTCGGTGAGCGCCAGCAGCGACGTCTCCTCGCCCCGGAGCGCCTCTTCCACCACGACGCGCTCGCCCACCCCGCAGACCTTCTCGTCCAGGAGCTTGCGCAGGGCCTCTTCCGCTTCTTTGAGGGAGCGGGCCGGGAAGGCGCCCTTCCCGGCGCACAGCTCGTCGGCCTTGACGAAGAAGGCCCGCGCCGGGTCCTCCGCGAACCGCTCCCGGAGGTAGCGCAGCGCGGAGGCCCTGTGCTCGAAGACGCGGAAGGGCGCGGTCGGGATCGCGTACTTCTGCATGAAGCGCTTGGCGAAGACCTTGCTGCCCTCGAGCCGGGCCGCGGCCCGCCCGAAGCCCAGCACGGGGAGGTCGTGGCGGCGGAGGTAGTCGGCCAGCCCCCGGACGAGGGGGGCCTCCGGCCCGACGACCGTCAGCGCGACGTCCTCGCGGGTCGCGAACGCGACGAGGTCCCGGGGGTCCTCCAGCGGCACGTTCGTGACGCCCTCCATGGCCGCGGTGCCCCCGTTCCCCGGCGCCACGAAGACGTGCTCGACGTCCCGATCGTCGACGAGGGCGCGCACCAGGGCGTGCTCCCGCCCCCCGCCCCCGATCACCAGCACCTTCGCTTTAGCCATGGCGCCTTTCGATCCACTCCTCCCGGGAGATCCCCGCCTGTCGGAGGATGCGTCTCAACAAGTCCACGCTGACCTCCCGTCGGTGAGGGTTGGGTAAGGTGAGCACCAGGTTCCCCTTGACCATGTAGGGGGGCTTCCCCTCCTGATAGGGGCCTTGAAAGCCGAAGGCTTTTAGGGTGCTGACCAGCTCCCGCCAGGAGACGGGGGTAAGCCTTGCCATGATCAACCCTAACGGGCTATACGGGGATTTCACGGGGCTCCTCGATGCGCACGGATCCTAAGGGGGGCAGCTCGAGCCCCTTCTTAAGGCGAAGGACGATCCACCCTTGGAGTGCCTCTTCCAAGTTTCGTCGGCACTCCTCCAGCGTCTTCCCTGTGGCCCACACCCCCGGACAGTCGGGGATCTCGCCGTAGTATGGCTCTTCATCGTCGATCAACTCGTAACGTGCCCGCTCCATGGCCGCTCGAATGTAGGCGATGAGCATGAAGAACACCCCTTTCCATTCTAAGCCGGGGAGCGTTGAGGGTAAAGCGCCAGGTTTGGAACGGCCAGCTGCAAGATCCGCTCGGCGGCCAGGACGGCGTTCCCCGGCCGCTTGCAGTACAGCGCGGGCACGTCGCTCGGCATCTGGAGCGTGGAGTGGACGTTGATGAAGTAGTCCAGCTCGTCCCGATAGGGCGGGCACGCGATCACCGGGAAGCGGGCGTGGTGGGCCACCACGCCCGAGAGCGCGTCGCTCCCGCCCGCCACCGTGATGCAGACCACGGGCTCGACGCTCTTGTTCAGCGTCTCCAGGAAACGCAACAGCTCGTGAGTGTTCTTGTGGGCCGAGAGCACCCGATGGCCATGGGGGATCTTGCGGGCCTCCAGCTCGGCCTTGAGCTTCTCGACGTGCGGGTCGTCCTTGGTCGAGCCCGCCAGAATCTGCACGTATCCCCCCCGGATGTAGCCCTTGCGGGCCAGATTGTGCACGACCCGCTGCTGGACGGGGATCTCGGGGGAGGGCGAGCGCCACGGCTCCCCCGTGATCCGCTCGTACAGCTCCGCGTAGCGTCGGCGGGTCTCCTCGACGTCTTGGGCGGTGAGCTCGTCGCTTTTCTTCTGCACGAGATCGCGCACGAACTGCTTGGACAGCTCGAGCACGTCCCTGCCGGGCTCGTACTCGTCCTTGAGCCAGAAGCGCGAGGAGTCCGGAGTGTGCACCTCATCCACGAGCAGGATTCGGCCGTTCACGTGCCCGAACTCGTACTTCGTGTCCACCAGGATGAGCCCGCGCTCCTCGGCGAGTTGGGCGCCGCGCTCGTAGAGCTTGAGCGCCCTGTCGACGAGTTCATCCCAGACATCGCCCACGAGCCGCCGTGCCCCCTCGGGCGTGAGGGGCTCGTCGTGGCCCGTCTTCGCCTTCGTCGTGGGGGTGACGATGGGCTCCTTCAGCTTGCAGCTCTTGACGAGTTTTCCGCCCTCCACCATCGAGGGCGTGATCGCGAAGCCGTACTTCCGCTCGAACGTCCCCGCCTCGACGTCCCGCCAAGCCGAGCCCGTCAGATACCCCCGCACCACCACTTCCACGGGGAAGACCTCGGCTTGTTTGGCCACTATCACGTTGGGGTCGGGCCAGTCCAGCACGTGATGGGGGACGAGGTCCTCCGTCTTGCGGAACCACCACATCGCGATCGCGTTCAAAATGGCCCCCTTGTCGGGGATGAGCACGGGCAGCACCCGATCGAACACCGAGATGCGGTCCGTGGCCACCAGAAAGCGCTTGTCGCCCGAGACGTGGTTGTCCCGCACCTTGCCCTCGATGAGCTCCCCCAGCTCGGGCAGGTACCCGTGGGCCAGCGTGTTCGCGCTAGCGTTGGGGAATCGCATAGACCAGCGCCTCCTTCTCGCTCCGGCTGCGGAACGCGCCTCGATTCTCGATGACGATTTTGGGCTCCGGGATCACCTCGCCCGCCTCGACGGCCTCCACCCCGTGGGCGCGGGCCAGTTCAAAGATCGTGTCGTCGTTCGTGACGAGCAGCATCCCGATGCCCATGTTCCAAACCCGATAGGCCTCCTCGTCGGGGACGGTCCCCAGCTCCTGGAGCCGGAGCATCGGCTCCAAGGGCTCCACGTCCACGCGCGCCCCCAGGCCCGGCGGCAGACATCGGGGCAGGTTCCCGGGGATCCCGCCGCCCGTGACGTGGGCGACCCCCTTGATCGCCACCTTGGGGGGCTCGCCGTAGGGGCCGACGGCCTCGACGAGCAGGGGCGTGTAGATGATTGAGGGCGTGAGCGCCACCTCGCCCCACGTCGTCCTCGAGTCGTAGGGCTTCTGCGCCCAGTCGGGGCCGAAGCGCTCACGCAGAACCTTGCGGATCAGCGAGAAGCCGTTGCTGCGGAAGCCCCGCTCCTTCAGGGCGACGAGGCGATCGCCGGGCCGGATTGCGTCCTTGCGGAAGGCCTTCGAGCGTTCTAGGACGGCCAGGGCATCCGCGTCCCAGATGTAGAGCCCCTGAACGCGCTCGCCCAGCACGGCCAGCTCGCCGCCCACGACCGCGACCCGCGCGCGCTCGGCGGCCTCGACGAGGCCGCGGGCCAGCTGCTCGACGGCCTCGACGGTCTCGGCGTCGAGCGCGCGGACGTTCAGCGTGTTCGTGACGGCGACGGGCTCGGCGCCCATGGCCGCGGCGTCGTCGCAGACCATCGCCAACAGATCAAAAGCGATCGTGTCGTGCTTTCCCAACTTCTCGGCGACCTCCACCTTGGTGCCCACGCCGTCGCTGTTCTTGAGCAGAAGGGCGTCCTTCAGCTCGGGGACGTAGAGCGCGCCGGAGAAGGCCTCGTACTCCGCGCGGGGCTCCCCGAAGCGCCCCTGGCGGTTGGCGAACGTCCGCCGGGCGGCTTCGTACAGAACGCGCGAGCAGCGCTCGCTCAAGCTCAAATCCACGCCCGCGTCGCGGTAGGTGACCATCGCGGGGATTGTAGCCTATAGGCAGCGAAGTTGCAGATCGTCCGCCACCTCGTCGAGCTTGACGGAGACGGCCCGCTGCCGGAGCCGAACGGCCCTGTGGGTGGACCTCGATCATGATGGGCAATTGGAGCTGTTCAACAAGGTGCTGCTGAAGCGGGGCTACGCGCGGGTGACGGGCTTTCATCACGATCTGAGGCGGGAGTTTTTGCGGGCGGAGCGGGGGGCGTGGGAGGAGCGGAAGGGGTTGTGGAGCCGCTGCCCATGGTGAAGGTGGAACTGTGCCTTCACCGTCCGTTCCCTTTTCGTCGTCTCAACTCCTCTTCATCCGGATCCTTCAGTCCGGATGCTGCGCCTAGCAGTCCGCCGATCGCGGCCCCCGGCGGCCCACTGAAGAGCCACCCTAGAAGACCGCCTCCAATTCCCCGCTTTATCGCCCGCCGTTTGCGGACCTCGGCCTTCTTGGCCTTGGAGAGCGGGGCCCGAGGCGGAGCCCCCTTGGCCCGGCGCACGGAGCGGGAATCCCGATCCCGCTTGCTGCGATTGCAGGAGATGTGGGCCGGCTTGAGGTTGCGCAGGTAGTCTGAGCCGCCACGGGCCACAGCTCGGGAGTGATCGATCTCCCACTCCTGCCCGTAGCGTTCGAACTGAAGGGGCTGCCAACAGAGGTGACAACGACCGTCCGTGCTCTCAAAGATCTTTCGCCTCTCCTCCTCGGTGTATCGTCTCCTCTTCCTGTATTCGTGTGCCATCTTCTTCCTCCTTCTCCCTAGACCTAGACGCGATGATGGTTTTAGTGTACACTATGAACCTCAAAAGTTCAACTTGTGGAAAAGGGGGTCATGACCATGAAGATGCGGAGGGAGCGGGAGAGGCAGGAGCTGGGCCGACGGCTGAAGCGGGCCCGCGAGGCCGCCGGGTACACCCAGGAGCAGGCCGCCGAGCTCTTGGGCTTAAGCCGCCCCACCCTGGCCGACATCGAGGCCGGGCGGCGGCGGGTGGACACCGTGTTGCTGCGCCGGCTGGCCACCCTCTACGGCCGGCAGCCGGGGGAGCTCCTCGGGCCCACCTCGGAGCGCGAGGAGGCCCAGATCCGACAAGCGGCCGCTCGGGTGCGGGAGGAACTCCTTAAGGAGCTGGATCAGGCCGTGATCTCCTCCGAGGACCGCAAGGGGGTCTTGGAGTTCTGGGGGACGCTGGAGCGGTTCGCCCGGCTGCGTCAAACGCTGGGGCTCGAGCCGGAGGCCTCGGCGGCGAAAGGGCTTCTCTCCGTCCCCGTCTCCGGCGCCGGCGAAGCGAAGCTCGTCAAGAGTCGGACGCCGGACTTCGTCATCGAGGCGGAGGCCGACCGGGCCCGCCACGCCCTCGGCTTCGACGACGCCCCCGTCAGGGGCTTCGAGGCGTTGCGCTACCATGTGGAGAGCCTGGGCGTCCCGGTCTTCCTCTGGCCCTTAAAGCCCGACCCGATCTCCGGGCTCTACGTGCGCCACCCCGAGCTGGGCCCGGTGATCTTGGTCAATGCCTCCCAGTACAGGTGGCGACAGGTCTTCACCCTGGCCCACGAGTTCGGACACGTCTGGCTCCATCGCCATGAGCACGCCGTGGTGGGCCGCATCTTCACCGGGCAGGATCCGCGGGTGATCGAGAAGCAGGCCAACACCTTCGCGGCCGAGTTCTTGATGCCGGAGGAGGCCGTAAAGCGGGCCGTCGCCCTGCTTGGGGTGGTGGAGCCGAAGCCGGAGGACGTGGTGCGGTTGCAGCGCCACTTTGGGGTGAGCTACAAGGCGATGCTGGTGAGGCTCCACCGGCTGCGGATGATCCGCCAAGACCGCCTCGAAGCGCTGGAGAAGGTGAGCCCGGTCCGGCTGGCCCGCGAGCTGGGCTACCCGGTGGACGGCTCCGAGGCCATGGTCCTGGAGGGGAGGTCGGAGGTGCCCTTCCACAAGCGCCTCCCGCAGTGTTACGTGCGGGCCGTGCTGGAGGCCTTCGAGGAGGGGAGGCTCGGCGAGGGGAAGGCCGTCGAGCTGCTGGGGACGGATCATCACTCGTTCCACGAGTATTTGAAGACGATGGAGGAGGAGGCCCGCCGGCAGCGGGAGGAGCCCGTCCCGGCCGACGTCGGCGGCTGACCTCTTGAACGGAGTGAGCCGCCATAACAACGGGGGTAGGAGGGGCGAATGGGGAAGGCGTCGGCGGAAAAGGGGGCGGGACCGCAACGACGCTACGCGCTGGACACCCGCCCCCTGCTCAACTTCACCTACACGGATCGGGTGGATCTGCTCGAGCGGCTCTTGGGAAAGCCGATCCACATCCCGGCCGCGGTGCACGAGCAGTGGAAGGCGGCCCGCTCGGCCCTGGAGGGAAAACTGCGGGAGCTTCCCGCCCATCGTCGGGATCCCCTAGACGTGCGGCTTCTGGACAACCTGAACCGGGCCCGCGGGCGCTTCCGGGGGACCCCCTTTCGGGTGGTGCCCCTCTACGACCCGGAGGAGGCGGAGCGGGCCGAGGAGCTGCGGGAGGAGCACCCGGACATCGACCCCGGCGAGGCCGACGTGCTGGCCCTCTGCCTCCATCGCGGGCCGGGGTGGGTAGCGGTGCTCGACGATCGCCCGGCCCACGACCTGGCCCTCACGCTTGGAATCCCGACGATGGGGACGATCGAGCTGTTAATGGAGGCCGTCAAGCGGGGGCTGCTGAGCCTGAACGACGGCGAGCACCTGCTGGAGGAGATGCGGACGAGCTGGCCGCGGGCTCCCCAAGGAAGGTTGCAAGGGTACATAAGTGGGGAAAGGGCGGTGTGGTGACTTGACGACTTTCGTAGTCCTTGGCCTCGGACATTGACGGCTACAGCTATTTCGCGCGGGCCGCCAAGCGTTCTTCTAACTCCTCGAGGGAGATCTTGCCCCGGCTGATCCGCTCCCTTCGCTCGAGTTCCGTCTTGAGCTGCAGGCGGTCGAGGAGCTCCTCGAAGGCCTCCAGGCCGATCAAAAGGGCGGCGGGCTTGCCATGGCGCAAGACAAGCAGCGGGCCCTCTTGGGACGCTTCCACCCACTTGGCCGTGTCTGTGTGCAGCTCGGAGATCTTGATTAAGCGCTCCGGCTCGATCTTTAGGGTCATTCCTGTCACTTCCTCCAGATGACCGAATTTGGTACTATAGCTTAGCCCACGTCCTCCTGGAGAGCAAGGGAGGGCAGCCAAGCCGTTTGATTCCATCACACCCGGGATGAAGGGGAGCTCTGCGCTCTTCCCTTCCCTTCCGTAGATCGAAGCGGAGCCATCGGAGTACCTGTATCCCCGAAAGCCACCGCACAACCTCACCCACCACGGCGGGCGCACTTCCACCAGGGCGTGCAGCTGGCGGTTCTCCTCCTGGAGCTGCTCGACCTTGCGCTCTAAAAGACCGAGCCGCAGCAGGTAGAGGGCTTCCTTTTGGCTACCTTTGCACCGAGCGCTAGAGCTTGTTGTACGTGAGCCCCTCCCGCGTCAGCTCCGAGAGCTTGTAGTACGGCTTGTCCCGGTCCATGGCCCTCTCATTTTGCCAGCTTTTTGGCTCTCTAGAGAGGCTAGAGAGTCAGCGGCCTCGGCTCCAACAAACTCAGACCGGCGGGGGGTCCGTTCCCCGGACTTCACTCGCGATTCATCACACAAGGTGGGGGCCTTGGGCCATGGCTCCAACAGCTTTGTCATCACTTTTACACGGACACGTACCGCACGGCGTTGCGGAAGATCTGGAGCCCTTGGCCCTCCTCGGGGACGGGCTCGCGCGTCCAGCGCGGGTGGTGGTACTTGTGCACGTACGCTTCGGGATGGGGCATGAGCCCGAAGACCCGCCCCGTCGGGTCGCAGATCCCCGCGATGTTTTGCACGGAGCCGTTCGGGTTCCAGGGGTAGCCCGCCCGTCGGCCTTGAGGGTCGACGTAGCGCAGCGCGACCTGCCCCTGGGCGTTCAGGCGCTTCAAAACGCCCTCGTCCTTGGGCACGAACTTGCCCTCGGCGTGCCGCACGGGCAGATAGATTCGACCGAGCCCGCGGGTGAAGACGCAGACGGAGTCGCGCTCGGGCTCCAAATAGACCCAGCGGTCCTCGAAGCGCCCGGAGTCGTTGAAGGTGAGCGTCGCCTCCTGGAGGCCGTAGCCCGCCAGGGCCGGGAGCAGCCCCAGCTTGACGAGCGCCTGGAAGCCGTTACAGACGCCCAACACGAGCTTCCCGTCCTCGATGAACGCGCAAAGCTCGTCCATGAGGTGGGCACGGAGGCGCTCGGCCAGCACCTTCCCGGCGCCCAAGTCGTCGGCGAACGAGAAGCCGCCGGGGAGCACGAAGATCTCGTAGTCATGGAGCTTCACGCTCCCGGAGATGAGGTCGTTCAGGTGCACCCGCTCGGCCCGGGCGCCCGCCCGCTCGAAGGCGTAGGCCATCTCCAGATCTGTGTTGATGCCGTAGCCGGTCAGCACCAGAACTCGAGGCCTCATCGCTCCCAAGCCGCCCCGTTCAGCGCGGGACGCCCCGTCTCGCCGAACTGCAGCGTGTAGAGCGCGTAGTACAGCCCGCGCCGGGCGAGCAGCGCCTCGTGCGTCCCCTGCTCGACCAGGCGGCCCTTGTGCAGCACCAAGATCTTGTCGCAGTGGCGAACGGTGCTCAGCCGGTGGGCGATCACGATGGCGGTGCGCCCCTCCATAATCTTGTCGATCGATTGCTGAATGAGGTGCTCCGTCTTGGAGTCGATGTGGGCCGTGGCCTCGTCTAAAATCAAAATTTTGGGGTCGAAGGCCACCGCCCGCGCGAAGGCCAGGAGCTGCCGCTGGCCCACCGAGAGCGTCGCCCCGCGCTCCTTGACCTCCGTCTCGTAGCCGTGGGGCAGCTCTCGAATGAACCGATCGGCCTGGACGAACCGCGCCGCCTCGATCGCCTTCTCCCTGGGGATCGTCTCGGCGTGCAGCCGGATGTTCCCCAGGACGTCCCCCGAGAACAGGAAGACGTCCTGGAGGACCACGGCCATCTGCGAGCGCAAGAACTGCAGGTCCAGCTCGCGGAGGTCCACGCCGTCCAGCAGGATCTGCCCGCGCTGGGGCTCATAGAGCCTGAGCAGCAGGCTGATGATCGTCGTCTTGCCGGAGCCCGTCGGCCCGACGAGGGCCACCCGCTCGCCGGGCTCCACCGTGAACGACACGCCCTTCAGGGTCCAGTCGGCCTCGTCCTGCGGCTCCGCCTGATACGAGAACCAGACGTCGCGGAACTCGATCCGGCCCTTGACGTCGGGCAGCTTGCGGCCCTTGTAGCGCTCCGGCGGCTCGTCCAGGAGCTGGAAGATGCGCTCGGAGGCGGCCATCGCCCCCTGCAGAATGTTGTACTTTTCAGACAAATCGCGGATGGGCTGGAAGAGCATGTCGACGTAGCTTAAAAACGCCACCAGCGACCCCAGGGTGAAGGCGCCCTGGAGCACGCCGGAGCCGCCGTACCACAAGATCAGCGCGGCTCCCAGCGCGTTGATGATGTGGATCAAGGGCTGGAAGGTCGCGAAGACCATGATCTGGCGCAGGTGGGCTTGGTACTCCTCGACGTTGATCTTGTGAAACTCGTCGAAGCTGCGGCGCTCGCGGACGAAGAGCTGGATGATGGCCATCCCGGAGAGGCTCTCGGCCAAGTACGCGTTGAGCTTGGCCAGCTTGCGCCGCACCTCGCGGAACGCCTCGCGCGCCCTCTTGCGGAACTCGAAGGTCACCCAGCCGAGCAGCGGCACGAGCAGCAGCACGAGCAGCGCGAGCTTCCAGTTGAGCCCCAGCATGATGGCGAGGATGCCCACGATCAAGAAGACGTCCTTGAAGGCGCTCACCAGCACGGCGCTGTACATCTCGTTGATCGCGGCCACGTCGTTCGTCGCACGGGTCACGAGCCGCCCGACGGGGTTCCGATCGAAGAAGCGGACGGGCAGGCGCATCAGGTGCGCGAAGATCTGGGTGCGCATGTCGTACATGACCCGCTGGCCCGTGTGCTGCAGCAGGTACGTCTGCCCGAAGGCCGCAAGCAGCCGCAGCAGGAGCACGCCCACAAACAGCAGGGCCAACGTCAGCACGCCCTGAAATGCGCGCTCGAAGGGAAGCGCCCCGCGGGCGGCGGGCACGATGTAGCCGTCGATGGCCGTCTTGGTGATGTAGGGGATGACCAGCTCCAGCGCGGTCACCCCGAACGAGAGCGCGATCGCCAGCGCGAAGAGCCCTCGGTAGGGCCTCACATAGCGGAGGAGGCGGCGCATCAGCCGCGCGTCGTACGCCTTCCCCAGCTTCTCCTCTTCCCAGACGTACTCCATCCCCCCGGGCGGCATCTCAGACGGCCACCTCCGCCTCGACCCGCTGCAGCCGGTAGAGACGGGCGTAGAGCCCGTCCCGGGCCAGCAGCTCCTCGTGGGTGCCCTGCTCGACGATGCGGCCCTTGTCCAGCACGACGATGAAATCTAAATCCTTCACGGCCGAGATGCGATGTGCGATCACGATGGCGGTGCGCGTCCGCAGCACGCCCTGCAAGTTCCGTAAAATTTCCTCCTCCTTCTCGGCGTCCACGGCGGAGAGGGCGTCGTCTAGAATCAAAATTTTGGGGTCCATGAGCAGGGCGCGCGCGATCGCGAGGCGCTGCCGCTGGCCGCCCGAGAGCGAGACCCCGCGCTCGCCCACGACCGTGTCGAAGCCCTGGGGCATCTCCAGAATTTCTTCATAGATGCCCGCCCGCTTCGCCGCCTCGACGACCTCGTCCAGCGGGGCGTCGGGTCGCCCGAAGGCGATGTTCTCCCGGATCGTCGTCGAGAACAGGAACGCGTCCTGCGGGACGAGCGCGATGTGCTTGCGCAAGCTCTTGAGCTGGTAGTCCCGCACGTCGCGCCCGTCGATCAACAAGGCCCCGGGCGGCGGGTCGAAGGCCCGCACGATCAGATGCGCCAAGGTGCTCTTCCCCGCCCCGGTGAGCCCCACCACGCCCAGCGTCCGCCCCGGTTCGATCACCAACTCGATGTCCTGCAAGGCGGGCGGGCTCTTCTCGTCGTTCTCGTCGTAGCGGAACGTCAGGCGCTTGAACTCGATCCGCCCCGGCCCGTCGAAGGGGATCGCGCCGTCTTTGTCTTTGATCTCGGGCTCGACGGCCAGGATCGCCTCGATGCGCCTCATCGAGGCGCTGCCCCGCTGCATCATGTTGACCATCCATCCGAGGGCCATCATCGGCCAGGTCATGAGCGCTAGATAACCATTAAAGGCGACGAACTCGCCCAGGGTGATCGCCCCCTGGAGCACCAGGCGGCCGCCGACGAGCAGCACGATCATGACGGACAGCCCGCTCATGAACGCGATCATCGGCTCGAATAGCCCCCAGACCCGCACCAGGCGCATGTTCTGCGCGATGAACTTTTGGTTGGTGCGGGCGAAGTCGCGGGCCAGGCCGTCCTCCTGGGCGAACGCCTTGACGACTCGAACCCCCGCGATCGCCTCGCGCACCTTCTCCGTCAGCTCCGAGAACGTCTCCTGGACGGCGTGGAAGCGCCGGTGGATGACCCGGCCGAAGACGATCACCAGGGCCGTGAGGGCGGGCAGCGGCGCGAACGCCCAGAGCGTGAGCTGGGGGCTGATCGAGAGCATCATCGCGACGCAGAAGGTGGCCATGATCAGGAAGTCGGCGAACGCGAGCACCCCGAAGCCCGAGGCCATCATGACGGCGTCGACGTCGTTGGTGAAGTGGGCCATCAGCTCGCCCGTCTTCTGCCGCTGGAAGAACTTCGGCGGCAGGGTCAGGATGTGCTCGTAGAGCCGGGCGCGGATGTCGCGGCGGATGCGGCGCGAGGCCCCCAGCAGGAAGTACCGCCAGAAGAAGCGAAAGATCGCCACGAAGAGCCCGGCCGCGAGCACCAGGGCCGCATAAACGAGCAGGCGTTCCCCCCGGCCCTGGGCCAGCCCGTCGATCGCAAACTGCAGGATGCGGGGGACGGCCAGCTGGCCCAAATCGACGAAGAGCAGGGCCAGCACGCCCAACAGCACGCGCACACGATACCGCCAGAGGTGGTGCAGGATGCCCTTCATCGGAAGCGCCCTCGAACCGTCTCGACAAAAAGAGCGTCTCATTGTAGGCCGGGGCGCAAAGAGCTTCAAGGCAGGCCCACGACAAGCGGTCTTGCGGGTGATGGGTCGACGTGCGATAATTTGAGCCCTCGTGAGGAGGCCGCGATCGCGGGATGCGACGGCGACGGGTGGGCCTAAGCAAAAGCACGATCGCTCGGGCGTTCGTCTCGGGGTTGATCTCGGGGGTGATTCTGGCCGTAAGCCTCTGGCCGACGGGGGCCGAAGCGGAGGCGTGGGCCGCCCCCCGGGTGTGGCGAGGGGTGGGCCTGAAGCTCCCGCTCTTCACCCTGCCGGAGCCCTACGTCCTCCTGCACGCGGAGATCTTGAGGGTCGAGCTGGGGGTGCCGTTGCACCTCGTCGAGCGGGCGCTGATGCTCGACCTCAACGTGAAAGCGTTCTTGGGCCGAATTCGTTTCGTCGAGATCCCGATCCCGCTGGACACCTACGCGGGGATCGGGGCGACGTTTTACCTGCTGTGGTCTTGGGAGCTCGGGCTGAGCCCGCACGTGATGCTGGGGCTGGAGGCGAGCTCAACGGAGCGCTCGCCCTTTCGGATGTTCTTTGAGCTGGGGGCGGGGTTCGGCTCGCCCCTGGGCGTGGACCCCAGCGTCGGGCTCGTGCTGGGCGCCCTGATGCGCTTTTAACTTTCACCGTCTTGGGCTTAGCCTTTGGCTTTGGCGCCCTTGAGCTTCCGGGCGACGTGCCGGAGGGCCTCGTCGAGCTTGGCCGCGTCGGGGCCGCCGCCTTGGGCGAATCTCGGGGTCCCGCCGCCCTTCCCGCCGACGAGTTGCGCCGCCTCCCGCACCAGATCCCCGGCCTTGACCCGAGGGGTCAGGGCGTCGCTCACCTTGGCCACGAGCACCGCCCGCCCGTCCTTCGCCGTCCCCAGCAGCACCACGCCCTTGTCCAACTTCTCCGCGATGAGGTCGGCCAGCGCCTTCATCGCCTCGACGTCCAGCTCGACCTTGGCTGCGACGACCTCGAAGCCGTCGGCTTGCTCCCTCCGGGCGAGCAGCTCCTCGGCCAGCGCCCGAACCCGCTGCGCCTGGAGTTGCTCAAGCTCGCGCTCCAGGCGCTCGCGCTCCTTGAGGAGAGCCTCAAGCTTCTTGAGCAACTCCGCCTCGCTCGCCCGCAGCCGCTCCTCCAGCGCTTTGAGCAGCCGTTCCTTCTGGGCCAGATGGCGCAGCAGGTTGTCGCCCGTGGCCACGTACACGCGGCGCACCCCCGCCGAGACGCCCTCCTCTCTGACAACCTTGAAGAGCCCGATCTCGCCCGTGTGCTTGACGTGCGTGCCGCCGCAGAGCTCCACGCTGAACGGCCGCCCGTCCTCCCGGATCGTGACCACGCGGACCTTCTCCTTGCCTTGATAGTCCTCGGGGAAGAGGGCCATGGCGCCCCGGGCCTTGGCCTCCTCCAGCGGCTCGAACGTGATCTCGACGGGACAGTCGTTCAGGATGACGCGGTTGGCGATCGCCTCGACTTTGGCGATCTCCTCGTCGCTCAGCGGCGCGAAGTGGGTGAAGTCGAAGCGCAGCTCGTCGGGCGCCACCCGCGAGCCCGCCTGGATGCCGCCCGCGTGCCCCAGCACCTCCCGAAGGGCCGCGTGCAGGATGTGCGTGGCCGTGTGGTTGCGCTGGGTGCGCTTGCGCCGCTCGACGTCGATCTTGAGCGCACAGGCGTCCCCGCGACGGAACGCGCCCTCCAGCACTTCAACGCGGTGGTAGAAGACGCCGCGGGCGTCCTTCTGCACGTCCAGCACGTGGGCTCGCCCCGGTCGCGCTTTGTTCTCGATGAGGCCCGTGTCGGCCACTTGGCCGCCCGCCTCGGCGTAGAAGGGCGTCTCCTCCACGACCAGAAGGCCCTTCTGGCCCTCTCGAAGCTCGTCCACGGGCTCGTTCCGCTCGTTGAAGAGGGCGACGACGGCGCTCTCGGCCTCGACGCGCTCGTAGCCCACGAAGCGAGTCGGCGGCAGCTTCTCTGTCGCTTTCGCGGCCTCCGTCGCGATCGCCACGGCGGCCTTCCCCAGCGCCAGCGGCGAGGCGGCCTTGGAGCGCTCCTTCTGCTTCCGCATCTCGTGTTCGAAGCCCGCCCGATCGACCGTAAAGCCCCGCTCCCGCGCGATGTCCTCGATGATTTGAACGTGGAAGCCGTGGGTGTCGTGCAGGAAGAACGCCTCCTCGCCCGTGATGACCCGCTCGCCCTTGCGCGCCTTCTCGGCGAGGAGCTGCTCGATCCAGGCCATGCCCGCTTGATATGTTCGCTCGAAGCGCTCCTCCTCTTGGGCGATCGCCTTCAGAATAAACCCCTCGCGCTCGCGCAGCTCGGGGTAGGCGTCGCCCATCGTCTGGATCACAACCCGGGCGACCTCGCCCAGGAACGGCCCCTCGAGCCCGAGCTTCTTGCCGAAACGGATGGCGCGCCGGATGAGCATTCGCAACACATAGGAGCGCTCCTCGTTGCCGGGCACGACCCCGTCGGCGATCAGGAACGTCATCGCCCGCCCGTGGTCGGCGATCACGCGATAGGGCACGATGTGCTCCCGCATTTGCTCCTCGGAGTGCCCCGCAAGCTCGCGGATCTTCCGCAGCAGGGGGCGGAAGAGGTCGGTGTCGTAGTTGGTGGGGGCGTGCTGGAGCACGGAGGCGATGCGCTCGAGGCCCATCCCCGTGTCGACGCCGGGCTTGGGGAGGGGTGTGCGCCTTCCGTCGGGGGCCTGGTCGTACTGCATGAAGACGAGGTTCCAGACCTCGAGCCAACGGCCGCAGCCGTTGTCCAGCGCCACGGAGCAGTCGGGCCGCCCGCAGGTGCAGGCTTCGGGCCCCCAGTCGTAGTGCAGCTCGGTGGTCGGGCCGCAGGGGCCGACGTCCCCCATGCTCCAGAAGTTCGTCGCGTCGCCCATCCTTAAGATCTGCGACTCCCGGACGTCGGGGAGCTCCAGCCAGTAGCGCGGGGCCTCCTCGTCGTCCTTGTGGACGGTGATGACGAGCCGCTCGGGCGGGATGCCCCACTCCCTTGTGAGGAGCTCCCAGGCCCAATGGATGGCCTCGCGCTTGAAATAATCGCCGAAGGAGAAGTTCCCGAGCATCTCGAAGAAGGTGTGGTGGCGGGGGCTGGGGCCCACTTCTTCGAGGTCGTTGTGCTTGCCCGAGACGCGCATGCACTTCTGGCAGCTGGTCGCGCGGGTGTAGGGCCGCTTCTCCAGCCCCAGGAAGACGTTCTTGAACTGGACCATCCCGGCGTTGGTGAAGAGCAGCGTCGGATCATCCGGGACGAGCGACGAGCTGGGGACGACCCTGTGCCCCCGCGCCTCGAAGAACTTCAAAAAGCTTTCGCGGATTTGGGCCGCCTTGAGCGCCTTCATGGCGCCAAATTCTAGGTGGAGCCGCCGGGGGATTGCAACCCTTGCCTTGCGGCTTTATGATCGACGGACCCGCTCAAGGAGGGAGTTGGGATGGAAGCTCGATCTTTGGAGTTCTTGAAGAAGCTGCTTCGGACGATCAGCCCTTCGGGCTTCGAGGAGGAGGCCGCCCGCGTCTGGCTCGAAGAAGCCAAAACGTTCGCCGATCGCGTGTGGACGGACGCCCACGGGAACGCCTACGCGCTCGTCAACGAGGGCGGAAGCCCCCGGGTGATGCTGGCGGGCCACATGGACGAGATCGGGCTCATGATCACGCACATCGACGACCAGGGCTTTTTGTACTTCACGACGATCGGCGGCTGGGACCCCCAAATTCTGCAGGGCCAGCGCGTCTGGGTGCGAACCCGCGAGGGGCGCGTTCTGGGCGTCATCGGGAAGAAGCCCATCCATCTCCTCAGGAACGAGGCGCGCGAGAAGGTGGCCAAAGTGGAAGATCTCTGGATCGACATCGGCGCCCGCAACAAAGAAGAGGCCGAGAAGTTCGTGCAGATCGGGGACCCCGTCGTGCTGGCCTACGAGCCCCAAGAATTGAGAAACGGGCTCCTGGTCGCACGGGGGATCGACGACAAAGTCGGGGCGTTCATCGTGCTGGAGGCTGCGCGGCTCCTTGGCCAGCTCAACCCCAAGGCGGAGGTGTACGCGGTGGCCACGGTCCAGGAGGAGGTCGGGCTGCGGGGGGCGCGCACGAGCGCGTTTGCCATCGATCCCAAAGTGGGCATCGCCGTCGATGTGGAGTTTGCCACGGACTTCCCGACGATGGAGGCCGAGAAGAAGAAGGTGGGGGCCGTGGAGCTGGGGAAGGGGCCCGTG
>WFPR01000069.1 GCA_015487455.1 Candidatus Bipolaricaulota bacterium | reverse complement strand
GGGGCGCCAAGCCCAAGTCCCGCACCTCCGACGTCAACGTCGACATCGCTCGCCTCCCCTCCTCGTCGCGTGGCGCATGGCGTACAATGCGCGCCGCGATTATACGCCATCGACGTCCGGGGCGATCTCGCCCAACCCGACGCCGACCATGGGCCAAAACGGCAACGGAAGCGCAGGCGAAAGGCTCACGTCCCCCCGCGCGGTGCGGGCGCTCTTACGACGCTTTGGGCTTCGCCCCCGCAAGCGCTGGGGCCAGCACTTCCTGTGCGACGAGAACGTCCTCCTCAAAGTTCTCGAGGCCGCGGAGCTGAGGCCCGACGATCGCGTCTTCGAGGTCGGGCCGGGGCTGGGGGTGCTGACGGAGGCCGTCGCGGCCCGGGTGCCCGAGGGCGAACTGATCGCCGTCGAGATCGACGCGCGCTTGATCCCCCTGCTGCGCGAGCGCCTGAGCCGCTTCCCCCACGTCAAGCTCGTGCACGGCGACGCGCTCGAGCTGGACTGGACCGCGCTCTTCCCCCCTCAGATCCAAGCGAAGGCGCTGGGAAATTTGCCCTACGGCATCACAGCGCCCCTGCTTGAGAAGTTCGTTCGGAGCCGTGGACGCTTCGAGCGGGCCGTGTGGATGGTGCAGCTCGAGGTGGCCCAGAAGCTGACGGCGCCGCCGGGGACGCGGGGGGCGAGCGCCCTAGGGGTGTTCGTCCAGGCGTTTTGCGACGTCGAGCGGCTCTTCCGCGTCTCCAGGCGCTCGTTCTGGCCGCCCCCCGAGGTGGACTCGGCCGTCGTGCGCCTGATGCCCCTGAGCGAGCCGCGCTTTTCAGCTCCTGAAGGGGCGTTCTTGAGGGTCGTGCGGGCGGCGTTCGCCCACCGGCGCAAGACGCTGCTCCGGGCGCTCACCCTCTCGCCCGAGCTTAAGCTCTCCAAGGGGCAGGCGGAGACTCTGCTAAGGAGGGCGGGCGTGGAGGGCTCGAGGCGGGGCGAGACGCTCACCCTCGACGAGCTCGACCGGCTCGCTCACGAGCTGGCCCGGATGGAGCGAGGCTAGCGGGAGAGGCACTCCTCCTCGCGCCGGAGGCGCTCGTAGATGCGTTTTACGAACGCCTTCTCGCGGGTGGGGTTGAACTCCTTGCCGACGAGCTTGAAGATGTGCTTCCAGCGGAGCTTGGTGCCCGCGATCATCTCGATCGTCAAGTCCTTGAGCTGCACTTCGCCGCGCTCGATGCGCTCGACGAGCCAGCGCTGCTTGGCGCGGTCGAACTCCCCTAGGTTGTTGCTGATGAGGTAGACGAGCAGGCCGCGGATGTAGTCGGCGTGCCCCTCGCGCTTGGCGACCGCGAAGGCCCGCCACCAGCGGGCCTTGTCGACCTCGCCGTCGAGCATCAGGAAGCCCTCGACCTCCTCGGGGGGGAGGTTGGTGCAGCGGATGATCTGCTCGCCGTAGGCCAAGCGGGCCAGCTCCATGCGGGCCGTGAGGTTGAGCCCCGCTCCCGCGTCGCTCCCCGCTCGCTCCTCAGGCATCCCGGACCGTCCCCCCTGGGCTGGGCTCGTCCACCTCGGATCATAAACGCGCGGCGCGGGGGCGCGCAACGGCCCCTTAACCCCGATGGCAACCCCGATTGCCCGATTGACGGTCGGGCGGACGAGCCCTATAATGCGGCGGCCACGCCCTTTGAGCGTGAGCGCGGAGGAGAGGCGCGAGGCGAGCCGGGGTGGCGGAATTGGCAGACGCGCGGGACTCAAAATCCCGTGGCCGCAAGGCCGTGCGGGTTCGACTCCCGCCCCCGGCACCCGACGAAGGATTAGCCCCTCCTCAAGCCTCTTGCCGGGACTCCTCAAGGAGGCTCAATCCGAAGTGAGGAGCCGCCCGATTTTGGGGAAGTCCCGTGAATCTGAAACTGCGGAGAAGCTCGCCCTTTCTCAGGGGCTTGAGGCGTTTCTCTTGGCCCTCCGCGTCCAGGGCCGGAGCCCCCAGACGTTGGAGCTGTATGGGCGCTCCATCAGGGAGTTCATCGCGTTTCTGGGCGACAAGCCCCTTCAAGCCATAACGCCCGGAGATCTGAGGCGCTACTTGGCCCGGTTGGGGGAGCGGGTGCGCCCGGAGACCGTGGGCATCCGCTGGCGCTCCATCCGCGCTTTCCTCAACTGGCTGCATGAGGAGGGGCTGCTGGTCCCACAAGGTGACGGAGCGCATCCGGCCCTTGAAGCCCGCGCGGGGGTTGCCCCGGGTGCTGAGCCCCGCCGAAGTCCGCGCCCTGGTGCAAACGGCCCGCCGCTGGGCCCAGTCCAGTTGGGAAGGGGTGAGGAACTACGCCTTGCTCCTGGTGATGCTGGACACGGGCATCCGGCGGGGCGAGGCGCGGGCCGCGACGGTGCACGACGTCCGCCTGGCCCAACGGGCCTTGACGGTGAGGGGCAAGACGGGCGAAAGGGTCGTGTTCTACGGCCCCCGCACCGCCCGGGCGCTCCGGGCGTGGTTGGAGCGGCGGACGCTGAGGCTGCCGGGCGACGCCCTGTTCTGCCGGAGGGACGGCTACCCCCTGCGCCCCGAGGCGTTCAACGCCATCTGCCGGAAGCTGGCCGACAAGGCCAAGGTCAAGCGCTTCGGGTGCCACGTCTTAAGGCACACCTTCGCGACCACGTTCATCGCCCAAGGTGGGGACGTGTTCGCCTTGCAGCGCTTGCTGGGCCACGCCAGCCTGAGCACCACGCGGATCTACGTCACCTTGGGCGCCCAAGAGCTGAGGGAGGCCCACGCCAAGGCGAGCCCCGTGGATCGGTTGCTGGAAGGGTGATGTGCTGACGTGCTAGAGCAGCTTCAACGATTGACGTGGGAGATCAAGAAAGCTACAATGCCCCCAAGACGCGGGAAGGCCAAAGCGAAAGTTCGACGGAAGAAGGTCGAGTTCCTGCCGCTCATCTTCTATGACGGGAACCTTGGCTGCTTGGTCCGCCTAGATGGCTGGCAGATGGAGGTCAAGCGGCCAGGGGAGCGTAAGACGATCGAGGCCTTTGGCTTGAACTTGAGCTACAGCCCGCTCAGCTTGGAGCCCCACTGGCTCCCGGTAAAGCGCTACGACTGCAAGCACCACTATGTGGAGAAGCACGAGTATTGGCGTTCGCCGAAGCCTCAGCGCATCCCGGAGTGGGAGGAGAAGCCCTTAGATGAGGTTCTGACGCTGGCTCGCGAGGATCTCATGGCCAACTATGGCCACTATGTGCTCCTCATGCGCCAAGCGCGCCTTAAGAAGGGAGGGGAAGGTCGACGATGAAGGCTCAGCCGCGGTCCCACATGGAGAAAGCCTTTGAGACGTGGTTCCAAGACTTTGAGCGAGCCCTGCAGGGGGAAGGGTCTACAGGGCGAGCCGTGCTGGCCATCCCGCCCCGCCTCCTCGCCCTCCTCTTCAGCCGGAGGCGGGTCGAGCTGCTCGAGGCCCTCGAGCGGGAGCGCGTCTCTTCGATCTCCGAGCTGGCTCAGCGGGTCGGGCGCAGCGTGGAGGCCGTAAGCCGCGATCTCAAGATCCTGCACAAGTGGGGGCTCATCCGCTACGAGAGGCGTGGGAGGAGGAAGGCCCCCCTCCTGGCAGCCCGTTCCATCGTCATCCTTCTCGGAGAAGGCTGAGATCGCTCGCTCACCGAAACGGCAGCCACGAGGCCAACCGATCCGCCAGCGGATGGCTGACATACCCCACGATGGCCGAGACGAGCGCCACGCGGAGCAGAACACCGGTCACATCCGCCTCGCCTACGGAAATCGCGCCTACGCTGATGAAAACGGCAAGAGCTATGAGCCCAAGGATCAAGAGCCCGGAGTGGAACGGCCCCCGATGGCGACGAATCGCTCTATCCAGCTTGTCGGGCCACAGGGCCGTCCACGAGCCGATGAGGAAGGCAAGGATCAGCGCAAGCCCCGCCGGGAGGAGGAAGTCCGGCGTTGGGCCCAAAGGCGGAAAGCCCGCGAAGAGGGCTTGCAAAGGGCTTCCCGGCCCGGCGGCCTGGTGCACGTAATACAAGCCCGCTACCGTCGCCGAGGCCAGAAACGCCCCGAGGTTCCGATGAGATTTCGCCTTGGGCATGGCTGAGCATTTTTCACACTTCTTTCGATCGCTTCCTCTCGCGAAAGCGTTGAACACGGGCGGCGGAAGCATGATTAGGCGTGCAAAAGAGCTGCTTCATGCGTTTCTTAACGAAAATCCTCCCACAATGCTTATAGCGGCAGACGCCAAGTGGAAACTCCTCGCCGCATAAGGCCAAGGCCCGCTTAAATCGCTCAATTTGAATGCCCACTTCTTCAGCCACGAACTTATCCCCAAACTTTTCGACGAGTTCATCGGAAGCTGCTCGTATTGCGACGATCTCGTGCTGTAAAGTAAGCCGCATTGGATTGAGCAAAAACGGATATTCCTTTGAGGCTTTCCCCGCTTTCAGCTCGTCCTTGGTGGCCTTTCGAAGCTCTGGAACCACGTGCAGGTCAAAATATCCCACAACGGTCGGAAGGGAGTTCAACCGTTGGACAGCCTTCTCAAAGCGCTCGCGCAGCTCAAGGAGCTTTTCCTCCTCCAATCGTTGGCGAATCGCACGACGATAGTCCTCGTGAGCGATAAGCACTTCCTTTACCGCCTCAAGGTATTCACGGAAGGCAGGCCGGTTTATGGGGTCTTGATCGGGGCTCAGCTTAAGACCCGGCTTGAGCGCGAGGAGTCCTTTGTTGAAGAATGTTTCCAGCTCTTCGGCAATTCTTCGACATTCGGCCTTCCGGGTCTGCGATGCCATCGGCAATCCCGACGTAGAGTATACGGTTTCCCGGCAAGGAAATCTCGGAATCTGTTAACGCTTATATGTTGAAAAAAACGCAAACGAGGCGTTAGAATGTGCCCCGAAATGGGCTTGCGGATGCTGGGAGTGCGGCTTCCCGAAGAGATGATCAATGAATTGAAAAAGCTCGCGCGGAAGCGCGAGCGTTCCGTAGCCGCTGAGATCAGGCATCTTGTAAGGCGGGAGCTTGAGAAAGCTCGTCAAGAACAAGAAAAGCCCGCGCGGTCGCGCTAGGCTCCCCAACCCCGTCCCGCGCGGGCTGAGCATCACCAACGAGAGGAGGTGACCCTCGTTGGCGAGAGGCCAACATCATTTTGCTGAAGCCGCCGTTGATTTTCAACGCCGCGGTTGGGTGCCCATCCCCATCGCCCCCGGCGCGAAACACCCGCCCAGGGGCTTCGACTTAGACGCCCTTTTCGACCGTCTTGAGCGCGGCGAGCGCCCTTCCGAAGAGGAGATCCGCAGTTGGTGGGAGCGCTGGGCGGACGCCCAAGTTGGGCTGATCACGGGCGCGGCCACGGAGCTGATCGTCCTCGACGTCGATGGCGAGGACGTTGAGCTGCCGGGCGGCGTGCCCCTCACGCCCGCGGTCAAGACGGCGAAGGGGCGGCACTTTTATTTCCGTTGGGCGGGGCCAAAGCTCCCTTCCCTGCTCAAGATCGCCGACTGGATCGAGGTGCGCGGCGACCGCGGCTACGTGGTAGCTCCGCCCTCAAAGCATCCCTTGGGCGCCCGTTACGAGTGGTTGATCGCCCCGGGCGAGGAGGAACTCAAGGAGCCGCCGGAGTGGCTCTATCAGGCGATCCTTGAGCGCGTTCAGCCTCCTTCCAGAGACGCGTCTAAGGAGCTGCCCGCGAAGATCCCCGAGGGATGGCGGAACGTTCTCCAAGGCCAAGGCCAAGGGCAAGGGCCGCGGCCGCAAGCGGGCCAAGGCCAACACGTAGCCGGGATGGGACTGCCCAAGGTCGTGCGCTTGGGGCCTCACGTTTTGCGGATTAAGGAGGTCCCGAGCGATGAGCTGGACGGCTACGGCGAGTTCCTCCCCACGCGGTTGGAGGTCCGCGTGCGCGAGGATCTCCCGCCCTCCTTGCAGCTCAGCACGCTGATCCACGAGCTGATCGAGGCCGTCAACGAGCTTTACGGCCTCGAGCTGGACGAGCGGGCGATCAACGCGATCGGCGAGGGCCTAGCCCAGGCGCTCGGCCCCCAGCTGGGGCTCAAGGAGGCCGGCGACGAAGACGAAGGCGAGGAGGCTTGAATGCCCACGCCGAATCCCCCCAAGCGATTGGGACGAGACGCCCCTGTGGCTCGGCCGCTGGTATAGTCTCAGGCTCCGGTGCGGCCCCCGCGGCTATGCTCCCATTGCGGCTCGGAGCTCAAGGCGGAGCTGCGCACCCGGGCGCTTGAGGGCCGTCGGGTTCTGGCCTATGTCCTCTGCCCTTGTTGCAGATGGGAGAATCCGGTCGCGATCGTCTCGTTCTAAACGGGATTCGAGGCCGGACCCTGCACCCGAAGGGTGGACCGGCGGGAGCGATGCCGCGAGCCGACGGGAGGCCGCTTCGGGAGCGGGAAAGCCAACCAGAGGCCCGCATTTGACCCCGTGGCCCGGGGGCCTATTTTGTGGAAACTAGGCCCCCGGCGTTCAAAAACCCGTAGGGACGTTTTATCATCGGGGGTTTTGGGGGTCTGAGACGAGGGGGAGATGGCCGATGAGTAACCCCAGCAAGCCGATGCGGGTGGCCCTCTACTGCCGGGTCTCGACGGACAGACAAGAGTTGGAAAATCGGAGGGAGGCCGTGCTCCGGGCCGCGGCGGCCCGCGGTTGGCGCGTAGTCGGGATCTACGAGGACGTCGGCTCGGGGGCCAAGTCCGATCGGGAGGGCTTCCGCCGGCTCTTGCGGGACGCGGCCCGGAGGCGCTTCGACCTCATCTACGTCTGGTCCTTGGACCGCCTGAGCCGGGAGGGGCTCGCGCGCACGGTGCAGCTGTTGGAGCAGCTGGACAAGTGGGGCGTGCGGATCGTCTCGCACACCGAGCCCTATCTGGACACGAGCAACGAGCTGGTCCGCTCGATCTTGCTGGCCGTGGTCGCGACCCTGGCCAAGCTCGAGCGGCAGAAGATCTCGGAGCGGACCAAGGCAGGGTTGGAGCGGGCGAGGAGGCAGGGGAAGAGGCTCGGAAGGCCCTCGGTGCTCGAGGACGAGCGACTCTGCCGGCGGATCGTGGAGCTGAACGCGCAGGGGCTCTCGCGGCGGAGGATCGCCAGAGAACTGGGCTTGAGCCCCACCACGGTCGGCAAGGTGCTGCACAGCGTCAAAGTCAAAGCCCCAAGAGGATGCGCAGCCGGTCCTCGACTTGAGCTATCGTCCCCGCCGTGACGCGCCCCCAGCGCTCCAACAAGCGCTCCTTGGCGATGGAGCGCACGTCCTCGCACTTGATCAAGCTGCGCACCCGGACCCCGCCCTCCGGCGGCTCGATCGTCACGTGCCACGGGATGCTCTTGGGCCGTGAGGTGATCGGGCAAACGACCATCAGTTCGGCGGGGCCGTGGTTGAACTCGTCCACGCTGACGATCAGGGCGGGCCGCCGTCCGGCCTGTTCCCGCCCCCGCACCGGGTTGAGGTCTACAAGCCAGATCTCGCCGCGGGAGGGCGCCGCGTCCGCCTTCATCCTTCGCCCTCGCCCTCGCCAAGCTCCAAGCCGTCGGCCAGGGTGCCCTCCCACGCGCGCCGCTCCTCAAGCTCCTCGGCCCACGCCTGAGGATCGGCGCGCAGGGCGGTATACGCCTCGTTGGCCCGCTTCAGGAAGAGCTGGCGGCGGTAGCACTCCAACGCCTCCTCCAGGGTGCGGGTCATCGGCAGGCCCCGCTCGCGGGCCAGCTCCTTAAGGAGCTGATGGGCCTTCTCCGTGATGCGCACGACGCTCGCCATCGCGCCTCGAAGTGTAAACACAAGTGCATGCATCCGCAAGCCGCGAGCGTCCAGAAAACGGGGGCTCGACCCGAGGGCTGAAAACCCGCAAGGGCTCGCCCGCTCATTCCGAGCTTGACCCCGGACAGAAAACAGGGCCGTCGCTGGCCAGCCCTCCCGACAGCTTGCTGGAGAGCGTGGTGAATCCGGGGCTGACAGGACAGGGCTCGGTGTTCGGTGAAGGAAACGCTCACGGGGCTGAACGGCCATGAGGCCGTTCAGCGACCGAGCCGGTCGGGATCGAAGAGCGCGTCGTCCAGCTCTTCGATCGCGATCTCGCCGATGTGCATTGCGGTCTTCCCCTCCTGAAAGAGCAGGTCTTCGATGAGGATGTCTGTGGCGTACTCATCCCCCTCAAACCGGGCGTATTCCCGATAGGTGACCCGCTTCAGCGGGGTCCCGCTGAGGGCCGAGAGCACGGCCTGCACCGGCTTCAGAGCCTCCGGGTCCATCCAGAGGGTCACCCTCGGAAAGGCTTGTTGAGGGCTTTGCGCCTCCAGCTCGAGCTTGATCGTCTCCTGACCCCCAAGCTCCGTCCGTTCCCGTTCGCGCACCTCGTACGTTTGAAACCGGATCCCTACCGCTTCCGCTACCGAGGCGTCGCCGAAGAGCCGCTGCTGACCGGAGATTCGGATCGGCTGGAGCAGGCCGGGTTGCCAGAAGAAGATCTCGTCCCCGAGGATCAAATAGACCGTGCCGCGCAGGCTCTCCGGCTCCAGGAACTCGACCCGGGTGCGCATCCCTTCCGGAAAGCGTTTGTGGAAGACCTTCAACAGCGCTTCGCTTCGCACGACCTCTTCCCTCCCATCGGGGCGTTGGACCGCGCGCTCGGCGATCAAGCGGAGGGTGAAGGTGAAGGAATCCGCCTCGAGGAACCGGGCTTCATCCGCCCTTCGGAGGAGGTCCTCCTCCGCCATCTGGGCGAAGACCCCCAGGGGGACCCCGACGAGCAGCAACACCGCCGTCCACTTCCGGAACTTCTGGATCCGCATCGGCACTCCCCTCCTCGTCTGCCTGTCCGTCTGTCCTCTCTGTGCCCCTTACACGTATCGCAAGGCCTCCACCACCGGCACGCGGGCCGCCCGCCAGGCAGGATAGAGCGTCGAGAGGAGCGTGGAGAAGGCGGCGGTGAGGAACGGGGCCGGCGCGTTCGCCCACACCAACCGGATCCTCAGCGGGACCTCGGCCGTCCACCCCGGCGGCACGTAGTGGAGCTGGGCCTCGTTC
>WFPR01000068.1 GCA_015487455.1 Candidatus Bipolaricaulota bacterium | reverse complement strand
GGGGCGTGGCCCCCACGGCCTGGGCGCAGGGGGCGGGGCGCGTCCGCGTCGCGCACCTGGCCCCTGATGTCCCGATCGTGCAGCTCAGCGTCGACGGGCGGCCCGCGCTGCGCGTGGGGTTCGGGACCGTCAGCGAGTACGTCGCGCTGGACGCGGGGCGGGCGCATCGTCTCGCGCTTGAGGCCGCCGGGGCGCGCTTGGCGGAGGCGGCGCCGACGCTGCGGCCGGGCGAGGCCCGCACGTGGGCGCTGATCGCCCCGGGCGTCATGGCGTGGCTGAGCGATGACCTCGCCGTCAGGGCGGGGAGGGCCCGGCTGCGGGTCGTCCACGCGCTCCCGTCTGAGTCTGGGGGGCGCCCCGAGCCCTTCCCGCTGGACGTGTACGCGCTCGACGCCGAAGTCGAGGGCAAGAGAAGGGTGGGGGAGAGGGCGACGCCGCTGGTTCAAGGGCTCGAGTTCGGGCGGGCCAGCCCCTACGTCGAGCTCGAGCCGGGGGTGTACGCGCTGGAGGTCCGTCGGGCGGGCGCGGACGGCGTGCTCCTGCGCCTCCAGGGCGTGCGGCTCGAGGCGGGGACGGCGGGCACGCTCTTCGTCTTTCGGGGCGAGGCGGGGCGCGCCCGAGGGCTGCTGCTGGTGGACGCCGAGGCCCCGAGCGAGCTGCCCCCGGCCGTCTGGCTGGGCTTGGCGCTGTGGGCGCTGTTGCTCGCCCGCTTCGTCTGGGTGCACCGAGCGCCGTGATCGCTGTGATCGAGAGGAACCCCCTCAAGGAGCGGCTGCGTCGGGGCGAGGCGCTCGTCGGCGCCTTCGTCAACGTCTTCTCGCCCGAGCTGATCGAGGTTCTGGGGCTTTTGGGGCTCGACTTCGTGATCCTGGACGGCGAGCACGCCGCCCTGACGCCCGAGACGGCCGTGGAGCTGTACCGGGCGGCCGAGCTGCGCGGCCTGCCGTGCGTGACCCGCGTCGGGGTCAACCACCCGCAGGTGATCCAGAAGTACTTGGAGGGCGGGGCGCTCGGCGTGCTCATCCCGCTGGTGAGCACCCCCGAGGAGGCCCGACGGGCCGTCGACGCGGTGAAGTACCCGCCGCTGGGGAGGCGGGGCCTGGCCGCCAGCCGCGTCTCCGACTGGGGCCTCGGCCCGCTCTCGCTGGCCGAGCACGTCGCGCGCTCCAACGAGGAGACGCTGGTCGCCGTTCAGGTCGAGACCCGGGAGGCCCTCGAGCGCTTCGACGAGATCCTGGCCGTCGAGGGCGTCGACTTGGTCTTCTTCGGCCCGTCGGACCTGTCCGTGGCGCTCGGGCTGCCCGGCCAGCCCACGCACCCGCGGGTGATCGAGCAGATCGAGCGGCTGGGGGCGCGGGCGCGAGAAGCGGGCAGGTGGACGGGCACGATCGCCCGCACCCCGGAGGACGCCCGGCGCTGGCGCTCGCGGGGCTTCCAGTGGCTCTGCACGAGCGTGGTCGACCTCATCGCCCGCGGGGTGCGGGCGCACCTCGACGCCGTCCGCTGAGTGTCAGGGCGTCGACTCGGGCTCGTCCCCGTCCGGGGGGCGGTAGTCCGCGCGGGGCTCCGCCTCGAAGTGCGGCTCGAAGCTCATGAGCGGGTGGCCCTGCGCGTCCCGAGCGTGGACGGCTTTCCACAGCTTGACCCCGTGCGGGTCGAGCACCACCCGGCGCAGGGCCAGCTCCGGGTCGTCGTACTCCCAGATAATTAACTCGTCGCACGAGACGGAGACGGGCTCGACCTCCACGGCCTCGTCCTCCACCCGCGTCCCGTCCGGCGCGGTGAACACCTTCTTGGGCATCGATCGGAACCCCTCCCGCTGTGAAGTTGCGAGCCGAGGGTGGGCTCATTCATTCTACGCGTCATTCTACGCGCTCCGAGCCCTCGGCGCCCTCGGGGGTCGAGCGCAAGCGCTCGTAGAGGGCCTGGGCCGCGGCCTGCTCGGCGTCCTTGACGCGGCGCCCGTGGCCGACGGCCGTCCGACCGTCCAGCTCCACTTGGACGACGAACTCCCGCTCGTGGTCCCGGCCGCGGGCCTCGAGCAGCGTGTACCGGGGGCGGCGCCCCCGCTTCTGGGCCTCCTCCTGGAGGAGCGTCTTGTAGTCGCGGCGCTCCTCGCCGCGGAGCGCCCGCTCGATCGCTCCTTGAAGCGCCCGCACCGCGAACCGGGCTGCGGCCTCGTACCCCGCGTGCAGGAAGATCGCGCCCACGAGCGCCTCGAACGCGTCGCTGAGGATCGACTCGCGCTCCCGGCCGCCGGACTCCTCCTCGCCGCGGCCCAGCAGGAGATGCCGCGGGAGCCCCAGCTCGCGGGCGCGGCGGGCCAGCGTCGGCGCGCTGACCACCAGCGCGCGGATCCGGGTCAACTCCCCCTCCAGGAGGGCGGTGTGCTTGTAGAGGTGCTCGCTGATGGCCAGATTCAGAACGGCATCCCCCAGGAACTCCAGGCGCTCGTTGGCCTCGCCCGCCTCGGGGTGCTCGTGCACGTACGAGCTGTGCAGGAACGCCTTGCGCAGCTCGGCCTCGGGAATGGGGAGCTTCAGCCGGGCCTTCAGCTCCGACAGGTCGCCGTCCGCCATGGGCTCCATTCTCGGCTCGCTCGGCTACGCTGGCTGGGGTGGGAGGATTCGAACCTCCACAGCCGGCTCCAAAGGCCGGTGTGCTGCCGTTACACCACACCCCAGCGCGTCGGGCTAGGGGGCCGACTCGACCTGCCCGTCAAGCTTGACCTTGGCCTCGGGCTCGGCGGCCTGAGGGGACGAGTCGGCCCGGCCCCGGCCGACGACCTCATGGTATCGATCGAGGACGGCCCGCTCAAGCTTCAGGCGGAAGTCGTTGTCGATCGGGTGGGCGATGTCGCGGTACTCGCCCTCGCCGACCGGGCGGCTGGGCATGGCCACGAACAGCCCGTCGCGCCCCTGGATGACCTTGACGCTGTGGACGATGAAGACGTCGTCGAAGATCACGGAGCAGTACGCCTTGAGGTTGCCCTCGTGTCGCATCGGGCGGATCTCCACCTTGGTGATCTCCATGCCTGCTGTGCGCCTCCTTCTGCCTGCTGCTTGCTTGATCTGCCTCGACGCGCGTCGGCGTTCTCGTTTGGGTTTTGAGTCGGGGGTTGGGTTCGGGGCGCCCATGGTAGCACAACGCGCTTGTGGGCTGCAAGATCCTCCGCGGGATCGCCCGCCGTTTCGGTTGCCGTGGGCCAGAGGGCCCCGTATAATAGCGACACGCGCGGAAGAAGGGCGAACCGCCTGCTGAGGAAGTCGGAGCCGACGGGGAAGGTGAGCGAAGGCGATGCTGTACATTTTGCTGTTGGCGCCGGCGTTGTTGTTGGCCCTGTACGCCCAGTGGAAGGTCCGCAGCACCTATGCCCGTTACGCTAAAGTTCGGGCGAGCTGCGGGCTGACGGCGGCCCAGGTGGCGGAGCGCCTCCTGGCGCACGGGGCGGTGAGCTTGGGCAAGCCGGAGCTTCGTCGTGTGAGGATCGAGGCCGTGCCCGGCCAGCTCACCGACCACTACGACCCGCGGACGAAGGCCCTCCGGCTGTCGCGACCCGACAGCACGGCGCTGGCGGACATCGGGGTGGCGGCCCACGAGGCGGGCCACGCGCTGCAGGACGCGGCCCGCTACGCGCCGCTCGCCCTGCGCTCGGGGCTGGTCCCCGTCGCCCAGCTCGGGAGCCAGCTGGCCTTCCCCCTGATTTTGGGCGGCTTCTTCCTGAACGCCGCCAACTTGATCCTGCTGGGCATCCTGGCCTACACGGCCGCGGTGGCCTTCACCCTGGTGACCCTGCCCGTCGAGTTCAACGCCAGCCGTCGGGCGCTCCAGCTCTTGCAGCAGACGGGCCTCGTGACCCACCCCCGGGAGGTCGCGGCCGTCAAGCGGGTGCTGAGCGCCGCGGCGCTGACGTACGTGGCCGCGGCGGCCGCCGCCGTCCTCAACCTCGTGTACTACGTCATGGTCTTCTTGAGCCAGCGGCGCTGAGCGCCAGCGCCAGCGCGGCCAGGAGCATCGTCAGCCCCCACAGCGCCCAGACGGCCTTGCGCTCGTCCCCGAGCGCCCGCCGCAGCTCGTGATGAAGATGCTGGTCGTCGGGCTCGAAGATCGACCGGCCCGCCTTGAGCCGTCGCGCGATCGCCCAAAGCGTGTCCGCCATCGGATAGCCCAGGAGCGCGAGGGGGACGAGCAGGGGCACGCCGTCGAGGCCGGGGCCGGAGGGCGGGGTCGGGGCGGTCAGCGTCAGGCCCGCGAGCAGGAAGCCCAGGAAGTAGCTGCCGCTGTCGCCCAGGAACAGCCGGGCCGGCGGGGCGTTCAGCGCCAGGAAGCCCAGCGCGGCCCCCGCCAGCGCCCACGCCAGCGTTAACGCGTCCGCGTGGCCCGTCTGGGCGCTTAAGGCCGCGCTGGCCAGCGCGACGACGAGCGCGAGCCCGCAGGCTAAACCGTCCAGCCCGTCCGCGAGGTTGAGGGCGTTCGTCACCCCGACGACCCAGAGGAGCGTCAAGGGGGCCGCGAGCGGCCCCAGGGGCACGACGAGGTCGCCCAACGCGACGCCGCGCACGACGTGGCCGCTCGCCACGGGGATGAGGGCCGCCACGACGTGCCCGAGGAGCTTCGTCGTCGGGGGGAGCGCCCGGCGGTCGTCTACGAGCCCGACGACCGCCACGACGAGGGCGCCCAAAAGCCAGCCCGCGAGCGCCCACTCCCGCGTCCAGGGGGCGCTCGCGCCCCAGCCGGCGAGCACCCCGAGCGCGAGCGCGGGGCCGCCCACGGGCACCGCCCGGGCGTGGGGCTTGCGCGCGGTGGGCGCGTCGAGCAGGCCCAGCCGGGGCGCCCAGCGGAGCAGCCCGCGGGCGAGCGCTAAGGTCACGACCAGCGCGAGGACGAACGGGACCATGGGGCCTCTGGGTTGAGGGTAGCAGGCTGAAGGGAGCCGTGCTAGGCTTGGGTAAGCTTGGGCTGGACAAAGGTCGGGTGGGAGGGGGACGATGGCCGGGGCGCTGACGCTCGAGTCGCTCCTGGGGCGGGCCCTTCAGGGGGGCCGCGTCGGCCACGCCTATCTGC
>WFPR01000067.1 GCA_015487455.1 Candidatus Bipolaricaulota bacterium | reverse complement strand
TGCTGCGTCGGCTGGACGGGGTCGAACAGCACCTCGGGCGGCTCGACCTCCGCCTGGACCGGACGAACGCCCGGATCGACGAGCTGCAACGGGATACGATCCAGCGCTTTGACCAGATGAACGCCCGCCTCGACGCCGCTCATCAAGATCTACTGGGCAAACTCGATCAGACGAACGCCCGCATCGACGAAGTCCACCGCGATCTGTTAGGGAAGCTGGATAGTACGAACGCCCGCATCGACGAGCTGGCGGGACGCCTCGACGCCCGGATCGATCAGACGAACGCCCGCATCGACGAGCTGGATACCCGCCTCAGCGTCCGCCTCGACCAGACGAACGCCCGCCTCGACGCGCTGCAACGGGAGCTGCACGGGGTGCGAGAGGGCTTGGGGCGGTTGGTCGACTACGAGCGACTGGCCGAACGGGTCGCCGAGCTGGAGAAACGGCTGACCGCCCCCTGAACCGAACGGGGCCGAGCAAGCCCAGGCCAGCGTAGCTCGCATTACAGACATCCGTCCCCCGCAGGGGTTACCATAGCGCCGCTTCAACAGGTCCCAGATCACTTCGCCGAGCAAGGGGGTTGGTGGATCGCTGACGATAAGCACACTCACGGGACGGGAAGGCAGGCGTCCTGTTCTCGTTCAAGGGCAAGGGGCAAGAGCAGGAACAGGGGAAAAAGGAAGGAGGTTCGCAATGGGCGAAAAACTTTCAAGGCGTTTGTCGCGTGCAATC
Source organism: Candidatus Bipolaricaulota bacterium (assembly GCA_015487455.1). Classification (GTDB taxonomy): domain Bacteria; phylum Bipolaricaulota; class Bipolaricaulia; order RBG-16-55-9; family RBG-16-55-9; genus S012-72. The sequence continues at coordinate 4,822 of WFPR01000067.1, read as the reverse complement.
TCGATTTTAGCGGCCGGAGTCCTCTTCGTTGGGTTGCCGGTTTACGGCCAAGTCGAGATCCAGGACGGAGGCTTCCCGGAGAACCCTCCAGACGCGCCTTATTACTTCCCCGGAGGCTACGAGGCTCCTTATCGAGCCGTCGAGCCTTTGGACTCCACCCCGATGGAGTGCGACCCATTTGGAGTGATGCGTGGGGCCGGGGTCGAGGTCATGTACTTTGAGGTCCGGGACGTCGATCCGCCCTCGAACGACGACATGGGCCCTCCCACGATTTTAGGCATCACGGTGGAGAACCTTGGCACGGCGACCGATCAGGACGTGGTGGAAGTCTTGGTCTACGATGCCACCGCGACCGGCAATTGCGATCCTTCAGCTTTGGTTACGCTGGGGGGCCCTCAGCCCACAACCCCCTCAGCCGATCGGAACATCGGCTTCATCGCTCAGTGGGACACCAACTACACCATCCCCGATGACGGCACGGTGGGCTTCTGGGTGGCCGTGCGGGTGAACGAGACGGACCAGCTGCTCAATCGAGCCCAGGGGCACACCCTCCGGCTGAGGGTGACGCTGGAGATCGAGGAGCAGAGCGGCAGCCCGCCGTTCCCCCACACCTATACGGCCTCCGTGACCGATGGCAAGCCAGAGTTCGTCTGGAACGGCGGGGTCAACTCCTTCACCGAGGACTTCGTGTTGATCGACCCCCTCATGCCGGGCGAGATCCGCGAGGTGGGTCGTTTCACCCTCTGCGACCGCGATTCCAACGATGATGCCCTCCACATCAGCCTGTTCAACGTCAAGCAGGGGCCGAGCGGGACAGCCATCTACACCGACATCGCCGGACTGCGCTTCTACCGCATCGAGGGGGCTGGCCGCTCTTTGATCGCCAGCCTCACCTCCGCGGACATCGGGGTGGAGTTCAACCGCGGAGGTGCAGGGATCGACGTGCCCCTCTCCTTGCAACTCAATGACGACCAATGTGTAACGGTCGCCGTGGAAGCTGAGATCTCGGCCTTTGCCCTCAAGGGCAAGACCCTCCAGCTCCAGATCCAAGTCCTGGCTGAGGAACCCTTTGGGTGGCCGGTTAACCCCACCGCCGCTCCCGTGGTGCTGATGGACCCGCCGGTGGCCATCGGCCGCGGTCTGCTCGACATCACCAACCCAAGCCCCTTCCTCATCCGGGACAGAGGGACATTGGAAATTCGAGCGGTCGGCTTCCCGCTGCCGGGCTTCGGCGCGCTGGAGGGCACCCTGACGTACGACCCCAACGTCATCCACGTCAAGGGGATCATCGGCGTGGCCGTGGACGCCGCGGGTCTCAACCCGGTCCCGGTGACCGACACCACCGACCCCGACGTCACCACGGGCGATCTGCCTACGGGCTATCAGATCCTCTACCGCGTCGTGGAGTGCGACGACGCCCTCGTGAACGGGGACGCTCAGCCCGATGCCTGCGTCATCGACAACCGCCGCGGGGAGGCCCGCTTCTCCGTCTGGGTCGACCCCGCCATGAGGGACTTCGCTTTCCAACACGGCCCGGTGGCCTACGTGATCATCGAGCGGGCGCCGGGGGCGGTCCCCAACCAGCGGACCCTGGTCAGCCTGACGTTCGAGACCGTCACCGACGCGGACAACGTGGACCTCACCATGGACGTGGGGATGGACCCCGGCGAGGTGCGGCTGGCCACCCCCGGGGACGTCGACCTCGACGGCCGGGTGACCGTAAGCGACGCGCTGCTGTTGGCCGATCAGCTCCTGCGCGACTGCGTCGGCCTCACCGACGAGCAGAAGATGATCGCCGACGTGGCCGACCCCGTCGCCCCCGAAGGCGCCGTCCCGATGTGCAACACCGAGCTCACCTCCGCTGACGTGGCCGAGATCGCCCGCCTGGCCCTGGGCGTCTCCTCTTCTTCCGCCTCCGCCGAGCCTCAAGCGCCCGTCCGGGCGTTCGGCGTGAGCGCCGTCCAGGCCTTCGCGGCGAAGGGCGCGCTGACGGTCAAGGCCCAGGGCGTGGGCATCCAGGGCGTGCGCGTGCAGCTCTTCGACCTGGCCGGGCGGACGGTGCTCGACGAGGGCGCCTCGGGCCGCCAGCTGCGGGTCCGGCTGCTCGATGAGCAGGGGCGGCCGCTGGCCAACGGCGTGTACCTCTACGTGGTGGAAGTGAAGGGCGTGGACGGCCGGGTGATCCGGACGGACGTGCGCAAGCTCGTGGTGTTGCGCTAGCTAGGGAGGGCGGAATGTACGGAAAAAGCCGACACGTAGAGGAGAGGAAGAAAGAGCAAAGGAGGTTGGCAAAAATGAGGAAGGCCATGCTGGGCTTGGCCAGCTTAGGAACGGCATTTCTGTCCATCGTGTTCCTGGCCTACGCAGCGGTGATTGACTGCAATGGCGTCACCAATTGTATGGGGACAAATGGTGATGATGTGATGAACGACTCAACCACGGGTAATGGAACACCTAGTCAAATAGCAGGGCTAGGTGGTGATGATTTCATCACCGCAGGAGATGCCACAAGGATTTACGGCGGTTCTGGCGACGATCAGATTCAAGGCGGTAACAGTGCTGAAACCATCGATGGAGGCCCGGGCGATGACAACATCCAAGCCGAAGGGGGCAACGATGAGATCACCGGCGGCTCGGGCAACGACCGCATCCTCGCTGGCGCTGGCGATGACACAGTTTACGGCGGCCCCGGTGACGATACAATTGACACTGGGACAGGCAAGGACAACATCTTCGGCGGCTCAGGGAACGACCGCATTATCGTACAAGGCCAAACTAATACCAACACCAAAGTTATATATGGCGAATCGGGCAACGACACCATTGACGCTTCCAGCTCCAGCACGACAAACTACCTTTACGGAGGCCGGGGCAACGACATCATCAGAGGGGGAGGTTATACAAACTACATCTTCGACGGTCGCGGACGGGATCGCATTGAAGGCGCAGGCACTACCTATATTTACCTCTACAGCGACTACGAGCGCGACATCGTGAACGGCGGGAGTGGAAACGACACGATTTACCTCACCGCCCAGAGCGGGCTTGACATCATTAGCTGCGGCGATGGGAGCGACACCGTCTACGTGGACAACAACCGCCGTGCCCGCCACGCCAACGGTCAAAACCTCTGGCGGATCGCTATGGGGTTTGAACCGAACCTCACCGACTGCGAGACCATCAACCCCTAAACTCAAAGGACGGTAGGCGCAGATGGGGAGGCCCCGGCTTGGCTTCAGGTCGGGGCCTCTCGCCTTTTTGTCTCAGAAGGCGCTAAGGTCCAAACGGACGAGGTCCGGTACCGCGTCAAAGTCGCGATCAGCGGTGATGATGCGGGTGATACGGTGACGTTGCATGACGGCCACGTGGATGGCGTCGCGAGGGCTCAGGGTCGCATAGCGATCCAGGAGCGTCCGCGAGCGCTGCAGGTCTTTGACGTCCACCGGGAGCACCCGGCCCGCCATCAGTCGAGTGAAGGCGTCGAAAATCTGAAAGCCTTTCTCGCGTTCCCCAAGACGCGTGTAGCGGTAGAGCAGCTCTTGCAGAACCTCCACGTCGGTAAAGGCGTCCATTTGGGCCTGGGCAATGGCTCGAATCACCCGGCGCGCTGGCTCGCGGAGCGGATGCGGCCGTCCCGCGGCGTAGATGGGGACGTTTGTGTCGATAAAGACCGGGCCTTCGGCGGCGTTAGCGTCCATAAGCCTCTTCGATCTCCCGCTCGAGGGCGGGCCAGTCGTCCACCGGGGCTCCTACGCGAAAGAGGGCCTCCGCCGCCTGCAAGCGGGCCCGATCCTCCTCGCGGAAGAACGCCTGCAGGGCCTCCCGGACGAGCTGCGCCATCGACATCCCCCGCCGTTCAGCCTCCCGCCGCACCTGGGCCATCAGCTCAGGGTCTAACCGCACTTCCAGCCGCTCTTGGAGCTTCGGCATTCGACTTGACCTCCCACTTCAGACTCAATTGCCGGTTCCGGCGTCATAATACCGGAAGATCCCAAGGCGACTCAAACCACTTTCTGCACGTCCGTTGGGAGCGTACAATGGCCCTACCATGAACGCCAAAGGCCGCGCGAGGGGTGGCCTCCTCACGCTTGCGCTGGGGGTCGGGGTCAGGGTCGGACTCGGACTCGGGCTCGGGGTCATGGGCGTGAGCGAGGACGCAACCGCGTGGGCTCAAGCGCAAGCGCCATCCCCGTCCCCCCTGTCCCCGGCTTGGGTGTTGGAGCTGGGCGTCGGGGTGGAGCTGGCCGCGAACGCGCCGCCGGAGCTGGTCTTTACGCTGGGCGCGCGGCGGGGCGGCTGGGCGCTCCGACTGGAGCTGGGGCGGCCCTTACAGCAGACGCCCGCCTGGCGCCTCGCCCTCGCGGAGGACGTGCAGCTCGGCCCCTGGCGGGGCGGCGTCGAGCTGGCCCTCGAGGAGGAGCCCGCCTTGGCCCTGCGGCTGGAGCTGCTCGGCGAAGCGGGGCAGGCTCAGCTCAAGCTGGAGACGGCCGCCGGACGGGAGCCCACTTGGACGCTCAGCGGCCGGTGGCGCCGGCCCGACACGGGGCTTCAGCTCGAGCTGAACGGGCTCACGCTCCGGGTCCGGGCAGGGGCGGGGCCGACACTTCAAAGCGCGGGGCTGAGCTGGGCGCCGCCCGGCTCGGGCTGGGCGACCGAGCTGCAGTGGCGGCCCGCCCGCCCCGCGCCCTGGAGCGCCCGCGTGAGCGCGTATGTGGGGAGGGGAGCGACGCTGGCGGCCGAGGCGGCGCTGACCCCCGGCGGGCACCTCAAGGCCCTGAACCTGAGGGTGGAGGGCTCGAGCGGGCCGTGGCGGTGGCGCGTG
>WFPR01000066.1 GCA_015487455.1 Candidatus Bipolaricaulota bacterium | reverse complement strand
GGTCCAGCCCGCGCCCGTCGGCCCGCCCCCGACCACGAAGGCCAGCCCCAGGATCACCACCGAGGCGAAGTACGTCCAGAAGCTGAGCATGTTGAGGAAGGGGAAGGCCATGTCGCGGGCGCCCAGCATCAGCGGGATCAGGTAGTTGCCGAACCCGCCCAGCAGCAGGGCCGTCTGGAGGTAGATCACCATGATGAGGCCGTGCTGGGTCATGAACTGCAGGTAGTTGTCGGGCTTGATGAAGTCGACCGCGCCGGGGAAGCCCAGCTGCAGGCGGATCATCCACGAGAAGATGAGCCCGACCAGCCCCACGAGCAGGGCCAGCCCGGTGTACTGCAGCGCGATCACCTTGTGGTCCTGGCTGAAGACGTACCTCGTCCAGAAGCTTTGGGGCTCATGGTGGGCGTGCGCCTGGGCATGCCCGCGCCCCGACTCCAGCTTGGATTCCGCCATGCGTGATTCCCCCTTCCCCCATTCCCTTTGGGTCCTTCTCGCTCGCTTCTCGCTGGCTCGCTGCTCGCTGCTCGCTGCTCGGCCCCGCTCAGTGCTTCCCGCCGTTCCCGCCCAGGCTCTTGATGTACTCGACGAGGGCGTTGAGCTCGTCCTCGCTCAGCTGGGTGTAGGGCGGCATGATCGGCGGGTAGCCCTTGTGCACCTTGGCGTTCGGATCCACGATCGACTCCCGGATGTACGCCTCGTCGGCGACGACCGTCTGGGTGGAGCCGTCGGGCAGCACGACGTCCACCTCGGCGCCGTAGAGCCCCTGCCACGTCGGGCCGACGCTCTTCGAGCCGTCGGTGGTGTGGCAGGCCAGGCACCCGTAGCTCTGGGCCAGCTGCTTGCCCCACTCGGCGAGGTCCGTGGGGCGCGCCTCTTCCTCTTCCGCCTTGGGCGGCTCGGGCTGAGTTGGGGCCGGGGTGCCCGCGACCTGGGCTTGGAGCCAAGCGTCGAACTCCTCGGGCTCCATCACGATGACCGGGCTGATCATGTTGTAGTGGCCGACGCCGCACAGCTCGGCGCAGACGATCGGGAAGGTCCCCGTCTCCGTGGGGGTGAACCAGAGCTGGGTCACGAGCCCCGGCACCGCGTCCATCTTGACGCGGAAGTGCGGGACGTAGAAGCTGTGGAGGACGTCCTTGGCGCGGATCTGCACCCGGACGGGTCGCCCCTTGGGCAGCCGGAGCGCGTCGAGCGCGATGACGTCGTCCTGGCCCTTCGGGTCGGTCGGGTCGAGGCCGAAGGGGTTGGCCGCCGACAGGAACTCGGGCGCGGCCCGGCCCAGCTCCCCGTCGGGGCCGGCGTAGCGGAAGAGCCAGCGCCACTGCTCGCCGAGCACCTCGACGCTCAGCGCCTCCCGGGGCGAGCGGATGTAGCTCGAGTAGGTGAAGAGTCCCGGGGCCAGCAGCACGACGATCCCGAGCACCGTGATCGCGATGAGGGCCTTCTCCAGCTTGGGGTGGTCGGGGATGAAGGCGGCGCGCGCCTCGGGCCGCCCGCGGTACTTGAACGCGAAGTAGGCGAGCGCCCCGTTGACGGCCACGAACGCCACCCCCGTCACGATCAGGGTGATGCGGATCATCGTGTCGATGAGGCCCCAGTTCGAGGCGAGCGGGGGCAGCTGCCACGGCCCTACCGCTGTGATCCCGACGCCGATCGCCACGATCAGCAGGATGGCCGCTGAAAGCGCTAAGGCTTGCATTGGACCCGCATTTTAACCCAAAACGCTCCGATTTCGCAACCGCCTCTCGATTGCCGTAAACGCCGTAAGGCCGTGAGGGGAGGGGGCTCGTCGGAGCGGCCGCCGAGGGGCTATACTCCCCGTAAGGGCGTCACGGGAAGTCACGGGGAGTGGGAGGGGCGGTGAGGGAAAGGAGATCGACGAGCTTGGGGGACGAGCTGGCGCGCGTCGCCCGCGCGCTCAAGGCTCGCGCCGAGCGGGCGCTCGAGGCGGAGCGGTTTTCCGAAGGGGCGGAACGCCCGCTCGGCCTCCCGCGCCTCCCGTTTGAGGAATTTCGGCGGGCGATGCGCCTCAAGGCGGCGCTGCTGCAAGCGTTCCGTGGCGCCCGCCTCCACGAGCTGTACGCCACGCGCGAGCGCCGGAACGAGCACGGGACGTGCCTCGCGATCGTCCACCGCCTGAGCCTCGAAGCCGGCGCCCCGATCTCGCCCTCAAGGCTCAAGGAAGCGCTCGACGCGGAGCGGAGCGCGGCGGCGCTGCGCGCGGAGCTGCGGCTGCTCCGGGGCGTCGGCCCGTGGTGGGCGGCGCGCTTGAGGGCGCAGGGCGTCCGCTCCCTGGACGACTTGAAGGGGCACCCGCGCTGGGGGCGGGAGGCCGCCGAGCTGCTCGACCGCCTGCGGCGGCGCGACGTCCGGGCGCTCCAGGGCGCGGTGCGGCGCGGGCTCCCCGCCTCGCACCCCCTCCAGCTGCGGCTGTTGGGGCTGGTGCCCCCGGCGCGCCTGCGGTGGCTCGACCTCGAGACGCTGGGGCTCTTCGGGCGGCCCGCCGTGCTGCTGGGCGTCGCCCGGCTCGAGGGCGACGCCGAAACCCCGTGCTTCGAGATCACGCAGTATCTGGCTCGGGACATCACGGAGGAGCTGCCCGCCCTCGTCGAGCTGCGGCGCGACCTGGGCGAGGGGCCCGCGCTCATCAGCTACAACGGTCGGGCGTTCGACGCGCACGTCGTGGAGGAACGTTTGAGCTATTACGGCCTCCTCGTCGCGGAGGACCCGCTCGATGGGGCGCTGCACGTCGATCTTTTGCCGCACGCCCGGCGGCGCTTTCAGGGCGAGCTGCCCGACCTGCGCCTGGAGACCGTCGAGCGGCGGCTGGGGCTCGAGCGCCCCCTCGACGTCCCGAGCGCGCTCGTCCCCGACTTCTACAACACGTACCTCGAGACGGGGAACGTCGGCGCGCTGGTGCCGATCATCGAGCACAACAAGCACGACCTCGTCGCGCTGCTCGCGCTGCTCGGCGAGCTGATGCTCGCGCCCGCCCGCGCGCCCTAACGAACGCAACGCGACGCGACGCCATGAGCCCACGAGCGCGGACGATCGAGGGCCTTCTGAGGACGCTGGTGGCGCTGGGGGAGCGGGCGATCGCCCACGTGCGGCGGCTGCCCGCCGTCCCGCCCGAGCACGCGCAGCCCAAAAGCCCGCTGCCCAAGCCCCTGGAGCGCGTCCTCGCCGCGCGCGGGCTGCGCCTCTACACCCATCAGGTCGAGGCGCTCGAGGCGCTGCGCGCCGGGGCGAACGTGATGCTCGTCACGCCCACCGCCTCGGGGAAGACCCTGGCGTTCAACCTGGCCGTGCTGGAGCGGCTCTACCACGACCCCGAGGCGACGGCCCTCTACATCTACCCGCTCAAGGCCCTCACCCAAGACCAGCTGAGCGTCCTGAAGCGCCTGGAGGCGGAGACGGGGATCGAGCTGGGGGCGGCCGTCTACGACGGCGACACCCCCCAGCACCTCCGGCCCCGCATCCGGGAGAGCGCGCGGATCGTGCTGACGAACCCGCACGCCTTGCATCAATATTTGCCGTGGCACCACAAGTGGCGCCGCTTCTTCAAGAACTTGACGTTCGTGGTGCTCGACGAGGCGCACGCGTACCGGGGCGTCTTCGGCTCGAACGTCGCGCTGCTGCTGCGGCGCTTCCGGCGCCTGGTCGAGCGCTACGGGGCGCGGCCCCAGTTCGTGCTGGCGTCGGCGACGCTGGCCAACCCCGCCGAGCACGGGCGGGCGCTCACCGGCCTCGACTTTCGCGTGATCGCGAGGAGCGGCGCGCCCCAGGGCGAGCGCGTCTTCGTCTTCTGGGACTCGGCGCGGCTCGACGAGTCGCCCCACCGTCAGGCGAGCGCCCTGCTCGCCCAGGGCGTGCGGGCGGGCTTCCAGACGCTCTGCTTCGCCTACAGCCGCAAGCTGGCCGAGCTGATCGCCCTGTGGGCGAAAGAGCAGCTGCCCCCCTCCCAGCGGGGGCTCGTCACGGCCTACCGGGCCGGCTACCTGCCCGAGGAGCGGCGGGAGATCGAGCGGCAGCTCAGGGACGGCGAGCTGCGGGGCGTCGCCGCCACCACGGCCCTGGAGCTGGGGATCGACGTCGGGGAGCTCGACGTGGTGATCATCGCGGGCTACCCCGGCACGGTGATCTCGACTTGGCAGATGGCCGGGCGGGCCGGGCGCCGGGGCCGCCCCGCGCTCGTGGTCCTGCTGGGGTTCGAGAACCCCCTCGATCAGTACTTCATGCGCCACCCGGACGCGTTCTTCGAGCGCCCGCACGAGCACGCCATCGTCGATCTGGAAAACCCGTACATCGTGGCGGGGCACGCGATGTGCGCCGCGGCCGAGCTGCCGCTCCAACCCGAGCGCGACCGGCGCTATTTTGGGCCGGGCCTGCCCCGGGCGCTGGCCGCGCTCGCCCGCGAGGGCTTGATAGAAAAAACGCCCGCGGGCTACGTGTATCGCGGCCCGGCCCGGCCCACGGATGTCGTGAGCTTGGAGAGCCTCTCCGAGCGGGCCGTGCGCGTCCTCGACGAGGACGGCGAGCTGCTCGAGACGCTGGAGCTGCGGCGGGCGTACGACGAGGCCCACCCCGGCGCCGTCCTGCTCCACCGGGGCGAGACGTACGTCGTGGAGGCGCTCGATTTGGAACGGGGGGTCGCCCGCGTCGCTAAGCGCGATGTGGAGCACTACACGGACGCGCTCCGCACCGTGGCGCTGGGCGTGCGGCGGGTGCTCCACCGCGAGAAGGCCCCCTGGGGCGGGACGCTGGGGTTGGCCGAGGTGGACGTCGTCGAGCGCTTCTTCGCGTACCGGGTGCGGCGCTACGACAAGACCCTGGGGCTGCACGAGTTAAACCTTCCGCCGCTGGAGTTCGAGACCGTCGCGCTGGTCCTCACGCTGCCCGAGGCGCTCCGGGAGCGCGTTGAAGGGGAGGGGCTGGACTGGGCCGGGGGGCTGCACGCCGCCGAACACGCGATGATCGCGATGACGCCCTTCCACGCCCTCTGCGACCGCTGGGACCTCGGCGGGCTCTCGACCCCCTACCACCCCGACACGGGGGCGGCCTCCATCTTCATCTACGATGGCCACCCCGGCGGGATCGGCATCGCCGAGAAGGCGCTCCAGCTCTTCGACGGGCTGGCCCGGACGACGCGCGAGCTGGTGCGGGACTGCCCCTGCGAGGCCGGCTGCCCGTCGTGCATCTACTCGCCCAAGTGCGGGAACAACAACGAGCCGCTCGACAAGCGAGCGGCCCTCCTCATTCTCAACGCTTTGACCTCGAACTCAGACGGGGTCAAGGACGAGGGCTAGGTTAGTCCTCGTCCTTCTCCTCCTCGTCGCGCTTCTTTTCGTCATCGCGCTCCTCGTCGGCGCTCGCGCGCTTGCGGAAGCCCTTGCCCTTGTAGATCACGCTGATGCCCTTCGGCGGCGTCCACCCCTTCGCCATTGCTCTCCCCTCCTTTTGCTCTACTGTTCAGCTTTGCTCGGCTGTTCAGCACGGTTGGAAGGTCAAGGCGTAAGAGGGCCGTTTGTGAGCCGTGAAGCGAGATGTAAGCTTATCGCGGGCGGCCAATCCCTGCAACCCTAGCAACCCAATCCCCAGCCTAGCGGCGCGCCGGAGGCTTGAGGCCCGTCAGCGGGCTTGCTATAATGCCCTTCGCCTTACGGGCACGTGCGTGCGGTTGAAGGACGCGGTCCCATCGTCTAGCGGCCTAGGACGTCGGTCTCTCAAGCCGAAAACAGGGGTTCGAATCCCCTTGGGACCGCCATTTTCTTTGCTGGGTCTCTGTCTGGGGCTGGGCCTCGTGGGCCCGTGTGCGATCCGAGTACAGCAGGGACAGCAGGAGCAGTAGGAGCAGGAGGGAGGAGGGGGGTCGACCCATGAACGTCGCGCAGCTCGTCACGACCCTCGCGATCGGCGCGGGGCTGTTGGCCATCCTCTATGGGATCGCCCTCATCGTCTACGTCATGCGCCTGCCCGCGGGCACGGAGCGGATGCGGGAGATCGCCGCGGCCATCCAGGAGGGCGCGGCCGCCTATCTGAACCGCCAGTACTCGATCATCGCCCTGGTGGCCGTGCCCATCTTCCTGGGGCTGTGGGTGGCGCTCGGGTGGCCCACGGCCGTGGGGTTCCTGATCGGGGCGGCGGCCTCGGCCGCGGCGGGCTACATCGGGATGCACGTGGCCGTCCGCACCAACGTCCGGACGGCCGAGGCGGCCAAACAGGGGCTGGCCCCGGCCCTGAGCGTGGCGTTCAAGGGCGGCGCCGTCACGGGGCTCTTCGTCGTGGGGCTGGGCATCTTGAGCATCGCCGTCTACTTCGCCGTCCTGCATGGGCTGCTCCGGTTGGAGATCCGGGCCGCGCTCGACGCGCTGGTGGGGCTGGGGTTCGGCGGCTCGCTCATCAGCGTGTTCGCGCGGCTGGGCGGCGGCATCTACACCAAGGGCGCCGACGCCGGGGCCGATCTCGTCGGGAAAGTCGAGGCGGGCATCCCCGAGGACGACCCGCGCAACCCGGCCGTGATCGCCGACAACGTCGGGGACAACGTCGGGGACGACGCGGGCATGGCCGCCGACCTCTTCGAGACGTACGCCGTGACGGCCGTGGCCGCGATGCTGTTGGGCTACTTGGCGTTTCGGGCGCCGACGGCGGTCGTCTACCCGCTGCTCCTGGGCGCGATCTCCATCGTGAGTGCCATCATCGGGACGTTCTTCGTGCGGCTCCCCCAGAACCAGAGCATCATGGGGGCGCTCTATCGGGGGCTGTTCGTCTCGGCCGCGCTGGCCGTGATCGGGTTCTACCCGGCCACGAGCTGGCTGATGGCGGGGCTGGAGGGCGTGAGCGTGGGGGCGCTCTGGGTCTGCGCGCTGCTGGGCGTGCTGGTGACCGTGGCGATCGTCTTCATCACGGACTACTACACGTCGAAGCGCTTCTGGGCGGTGCAGAAGATCGCCCGAGCCTCCGTCACGGGCCACGCCACCAACATCATCGCGGGGCTGGCCGTCGGGATGCGCTCGACGTTTTGGCCCATCCTCGTGATCAGCGCCGCGATCTTGATCGCGTACGGGCTGGCGGGCCTCTACGGGATCGCCATTGCCGCGATGGCGATGCTCTCGATGACGGGGATCATCGTGGCGATCGACGCCTACGGCCCGATCACGGACAACGCCGGGGGGATCGCCGAGATGGCCGAGCTGCCCGACGAAGTGCGGGCCGTGACCGACCCGCTGGACGCCGTGGGCAACACGACCAAGGCCGTGACCAAGGGCTACGCGATCGGGTCGGCGGGGCTCGCCGCCCTGGTGCTCTTCGCGGCCTACGCCCAGGAGCTGGAGGCCAGGCTCCAGCGGACGTTCGAGTTCGCGCTCAACGACCCCTGGGTGCTGGTGGGGCTGTTCATCGGGGGCGCGCTGCCCTTCTTATTCGCGTCGCTGGCCATGGACGCCGTGGGCGTGGCCGCCGGGGCCATCATTGAAGAGGTGCGGCGGCAGTTCCGGGAGAAGCCCGGCATTCTGGAGGGCAAGGAGAAGCCCGACTACGGCCGCTGCGTGCGGATCGTGACCGCGGCGGCCCAGAGGGCCATGATCGCCCCGGCGCTCCTCCCCGTGCTCGCGCCCCTGGCCGTCGGGCTGATCCTCGGTCCCAAGGCGCTCGGCGGGCTGCTCGTCGGCTCGATCGTGACGGGCCTGTTCGTGGCCATCTCGATGACGACGGGCGGGGCCGCCTGGGACAACGCCAAGAAGCTCATCGAGGAGGGCGAGCACGGCGGGAAGGGCTCCGAGGCCCACAAGGCGGCCGTGACGGGGGACACCGTCGGCGACCCCTACAAGGACACGGCCGGCCCCGCGATCAACCCGATGATCAAGGTCATCAACATCGTCGCGCTGCTCATCGTGCCCTTCCTCCGCTGAGCTAAGCTGAGGGGGAGGGGAGGGGTTGGGTTGACTCCCCCTCCCCTCCCCCTCAGCTTAGCTCAGCGGAGG
>WFPR01000065.1 GCA_015487455.1 Candidatus Bipolaricaulota bacterium | reverse complement strand
CCCTCGATCCCGGGGCGGGTGTAGCCCGCCAGCAGCGCGCTCACCGTCGGGATCACGCCCCCGAGCGCCACGCCCACGAGCGCCTGCAGCGCGAGGAGCTGCCACGCCGCCGTCACCTGCCCCTGGAGCGCGTAGAGCCCGGCGGCCAGCAGCGCGCAGGCCGTCACGACGGGGCGGTGCCCCAGGCGGTCCCCCAGCCGACCCAAGTAGATCGAGCTGACCGTCGTGGTCGCCGACGCCACCCCGATCACGAGCCCCGTGAAGGTGTTCACCCCGATCGCCCCGCCGCCCGGGACGCCCGGCCCCTGGTCCAGGAGCAGCGCGACGAACAGCGGCATCACGGGGACGACCATCATGCGGCCGAACTGGGTGAGGAAGCGCATCCAGTACGCCACGAGCACCCCCTTGGACGTGAGCACGGCGCGCCAGAGGCGGACCACGCCTCTCAGCTCATCGCCGCCGTCCTCCTGCTGTGGCTGCCCTCGAGGGCGGCGGGGCTCCCGGACGCCGACGAGCACCAGAATCCCCGCCAACAGCAGCAGCGAGGCGGTCACGTAGAACGCGGCCCGGTAGCCGAGGGCGTCGGCCACCGCGCCGCCGAGGAGGGGGCCGAGGGCCACGCCCCCCGCCAGCCCCGACTGCAGCAGCCCCATCGCGGAGCCGACGCGATCCCGGGGGACGCTGGCGGCCACCAGCGCGTTGAGCGCCGCGATCGTGCCCGTGATCAGGCCCTGGATCGCCCTCAAGATCACCAGCTCCTCGGCGGAGCGGGCGAAGGCCATCAGCAGCACGATGAGGGCGCCGCCGAAGGTGGCCCGCTCGACCATGAGCTTGCGGCCGAAGCGGTCGGCCAGCGCCCCCCAGATGGGGGAGGCGAGCATCATCGTGAACGCCTGGCCCGAGAAGACGAGCCCGGCCAGGAGCTCCAAGCTGAGCCCCGTGGACGAGCCCAGCGCCTCCACGTAGAGGGGCAGGAACGGGAAGATGCTCGAGAAGCCGACGGCGGTCGTGAGCTGGGCGAAGAAGGCGATCGCCAGGGTCCGCCGCCAGGCCGTTGGGGGGGCGCTCGTCCGTTGAGCCATTGAAATTTTGAAGTTAAAACCCGAGCAGGGCGCCCACGGCCAGGAACGGCCCGTCCACGAGGACGGTGTTCGCGGGCGCGGCCAGGAAGATCCCCTCGGCGAACAGCTCCAGAGGGCCTAGGGAGAAGCCCAGCGCGCCCTTGACGGCCAGCGTGCCCGCGATCAGCTGAATCCCCGCCTCGGAGAGGCTGATGATGGGGGCCAGTCCCGCCGTGAGCTTGACCAGAGCGAACGCGCTGACGGACAGGAAGGGCAGGAACTGCTGACCGCTGGCGGAGAAGGCCCACAGCTCCGCGTCGAACGCGACGGTCGCGACGAGCAGGGGCACGAGATCCACGACGGCGCGCCCCATGAGCACGGGCTGGCCCGCGACCCAGCCCAGCCCCCCGCCCACGCGGACCGCGCTGAGGGCGTCCTGGGCGAGGGGGCCGAGGCTGAAGACCAGCGTCCCCAGCGTCAGGGCCAGTCCCACCCCCAACGCGCACGGCCGTCTGTTAGGCTGTCGAGCTCGAGGTCGAGGGTTCACGTTCGGCCTCCTTCCTAAGCTCAGGGTTGACGTCGGGCCGCTCCACGCCGTTCTGCTCGATAAACTCGTCGAGCCAGGGCGCGTAGCGGAAGGGCTTCCCGCGGACGTTGAGCGGGTGGATGTAGTTGTAGACGCCCGTGAAGCACCCGGTGCAGACGTCGCCGGGGACGAAGCCGAGCACCCGGCGCACGGCCGCCACGCTCAAGTACCCCACGTCGTCGAAGCGCACCCGCCCGAGGTGCTCGTGGTGGAACCCCTCCTCCCGGAGCCGGCGCTCCAAGGGGGCGTGGTCCTCGGCGAGGGCGTACGGATCAAAGCCTTCCACGACGCTGGCGAGGGGGTCGCCGGTGTCGATGGCGATCCCGGCGAAGCACGGCCCCAAAATGGGCGGCCAGGCGGCCACGACGCGCACCTCGCGGGCGCCCGCCCGGCGCTGCTGCTGCGCCAGCCAGGCCGAGACGTTCCCCCGCACGATCGAGTCGTCGACGTTGATCACCACAGCCCCTTGGGCTTCTTGGGCGTTGATCTCGAACTTGCGTTGCAGCCTCGAGACGATCTCGGCGCGGCTCTCGCCCAGGAACGAGCGGGTCTCGGCCTTGGGGCCGCCGCGGCGGAGCACCACCGTGGCCAGCTCGACGTCGTGGCCGTCCCGGAGCGCCTGCTCGGCATAGCCGTACGCGGCGCTGATCCCCGACTTCGGGACCGGGGTGACGAGCACCCGCGCGGGGCAGTTCGCGCAGCCCCCCGCAGGGGGGGAGGCGGGCGGGTGCTCCCGACAGGCGGCCCGCCCCAGCTCCCGCCGGATCGCGTCCAAGCTGCGCCCGTGCATCACGGAGTTCGGCTCCTGGAAGTACGCGTACTCGAAGGCGCACTCCCCCCGGCTCGCCCGGCCCTTGAGCTGGGCGGCCATGTCGAGGTGGGTCCAGCGGCCCGTCCTCAGGTCGCAGAAGCCGACGCTCCCCGGCTTGACGACGGCGATCTCGTCGTAGCGCAGGCCCAGCCGCGTCAGGGGACGGGTCTCCGAGACGAAGAGCTGGCAGCCCCGAAACCGGGCGGCGTGGAGCGGGCGCATCCCGTCCCTTAAATACAGAAAGAACGCGCGGTCGCCGTCGAGCAGCAGCCCCAGGATCGAGAAGCCCCCGAACGGGAACGCCTCCTTGTAGAACCCCACCAGGGCCTCGCTTGGATCGCGAGCGCTCAGATAAAGCTGGAGCAGGAGGGCGGCGCACCCGGCGGTGTCCGTCGTCGCGCCGTGCAGCTGGACGCCCTGGGCCTCGGCGCGGCGGAGCCAGCGCTCCGTGAACGAGACCTCGCCGTTCATCACTACAAAGAGCTGCACGTCGCGACAGCTGGCCCAGACGGGGTGGATGTTCTCCTCGCGGATGCGGCCGCGGGTGGCGTAGCGGGTGTGCCCCAAGATCGCCTCGGGGCGGTGCTCCAAGTTCAGCTCGTAGAGGCGCCGAGGGATGTCGTAGGCGGTGCCGAGCCACTTCTCGAGGTGGACGAGGCGGGGGAAGAGCCCGCGGCCGTAGAGCAGCAGGCCCGTCCCGTCCTCGCCGCGGTTGTGGCTGGCCTCCAGCAGCTCCAGCGCGAGCCCCAGCGCCTCCCGGGGCGGCACGCCGGAGTCGGGCAGCACGCCGACCACGCCGCACATGGCGCCCCTTAGCGTAGGGCATGGCGGGCGCGGCTTCAATCCCCCGTTCGCCGTTCGGGCTCGGCCCGGGCCTGGGCCCGGGCAATAAAATAAAAAAGTTGGTCGGGGAGGCCGGATTTGAACCGGCGACCTCAGCGTCCCGAACGCTGCGCGCTAACCAGGCTGCGCCACTCCCCGACCGCGCCTGTCTATTCTAGCCCCCAAGGGCCCCGCGGGCAAGCGCGGGCCCCCTCTCCTCTGGCCTTAAGGCCCCACCTCGAGGTAGACGAGCCGGTAGGCGCCGCGGCTCCAGACCTTCAGGGCGACCCGTCCCGCCCGCTCCGCCCGGGTGATCGCCTCGTCCCAGTCGTCGAGGGTGCGGATGGGCCTTCGATCCACCTCGAGGACGAGGTCGCCGGGCTCCAGGCCCGCCCAGGCCGCCGGGCTCCCCGCCTCCACCTTGACGATCACCACGCCCTCGGTCGTCGGCAGCCCGAGGTGCTCGGCCAAGCTCGGCGAGTTCTCCGTGACCTGGAGGCCGAAGGCCGCCACGCCCGTCCTCTGGGGCTGAGGCTGCGGCTGGGGCCGCGGTTGGGGTCGAGCCCGATCGCGGAGCCGGGCCAGCTCCTCCGGCGTGGGGCGCTTCCCCAGCCGCACCTCCACGGTGAGGCGCTGGCCCCGCCGCCAGATCTCGAGCCGGACGACCTCGCCGGGGCGGCGAGCCTGAACGGCGTCCATGAGGTCGTCGACGCGGGGCGTGGGGCGGCCGTCGACGCTCAGGATGACGTCGCCCGGCTCTATAATGCCGTCGGCGGGCTGGCCCGGGATCACGTCCGGCACGAGCACCCCGCTGTAGGGCTCGAGCCCCAGCTCCTCGGCGACGGCGGTCGCCAGCTCTTGGAGATAGACGCCGAGCCAGCCGCGCTCGACCTCCCCGTAGGCGATCAGCTGGTCGAGCACCCGCTTGACGGGGTTGATCGGGGTGGCGAACCCGATCCCCAGGAAGCTGGGGCTGAACCCCGCCGTCTGGATGGCGGTGTTGATCCCGATCACCTCGCCCTTGGCGTTCACGAGCGGGCCGCCGGAGTTGCCGGGGTTGATGGCCGCGTCCGTCTGGATCATGTCCCGGAACAGGCTCCCGCCGCCGGGGCGGGGGATGTCCCGATGGAGGTAGCTCACGATCCCGGCCGTGACGGTGTGGGCCAGCCCGAAGGGGTTCCCGATGGCCACCACCCAGTCGCCGACCTCCACCGCGTCGGAGTCGCCCAGGGGGGCCGGGGGGATGTCGCGCACGTCGCCCCGCACCCGGAGCACGGCCACGTCCAGCTCGGGGTCGGCGCCCACGATCTCGGCGGGCATCGGGTCGCGCTCCGAGGGCACGACCTCGATGCGGGTGGCCCCTTCGACCACGTGGTTGTTCGTGAGCACGTACTTCCGGCCCGCGTACTCGATGAAGAAGCCCGAGCCGAGCCCCTGTTGCACCCGCGGCCCCTCGGGGAGGCCGAAGAAGCGCCGGAAGAAGGGGTCGTTGAAGAACGGGTCAAAGGGTGTTCGCGCGCTGACCTGACGCTCCACGCGGATGAGCACCACCGAGGGCGCGACGCGGCGGATGGCCGTCTTGATCGCGTCCTGGCCCGCGGCGGTGATGAGCGCCTGGAGCTGCTCCTTGCTGAGCGAGGCCCACCCACGCTCGGGCTCGACGGCCGCCTTCGGCGTCGCGTCGCTGCTTGCTGGGGGCGCGGGCGGCGCTGCGGGCTGAGCTTGAGCGCTCGACGCCGGAGTGCCCTCGCCCCCCGGCGGGCTGATGACGGAAGCGGAGGAAGGCGGGGCCACGGCCGTCGAGGCCGGCTGAGTGGCGAAGATCCAGACGAGCACCGCCACGACCGCGAGCGCCGCGGCGGCGATTCCCCACACCCACGATCTCGTCGTCGTCATGTCGGGTTCAACCCTCCCTTTGTGCCCTTGCTCTTCGGCCCTGTGCCTCGCTTGGCTGTCGTCCTTTGAGGCCTTCGCTGCTCTGCTGTCCCGGGCGTTACGCCCATTATACGGGGATCGGCGGGGATTTCGATATGCTCGTTGGCCGTTCACGCGAGGGGGCGGTTGCAGGGCGCAGCGTGAGGTGTTATGCTTGTTCCGCTGCGGGCCCTCAAGGCGAGGGCCAAAGAAGGGCAGTCGGGACGTGGCGCAGCCTGGTAGCGCACTGGCATGGGGGGCCAGAGGTCGCCGGTTCAAATCCGGCCGTCCCGACCATCCTCACCCACCCCTGAAGGAGGGAAGCCTGCATGGCCAAGCTCACGTTCATCGGCCACGCGGCCGTCGAAATTCAGAGCGAGGGCTATTCTGTTCTCATTGATCCGTTTATCAGTCAAAACCCCCTGGCCAAGCACAAGCCTGAGGACTTCACGCCGAACGCCATCCTGTTGACGCACGGCCACTTCGACCACGTCGGCGACGCGGTCGCGATCGCCAAGCGGGCGGGCTGCCCCGTGATCGCGACCTTCGAGCTGGCCCGCTACTGCGAGGAGCAGGGCGCCCAGGCCGTGGGGATGAACACCGGCGGCAAGAAGGCGTTCGAGTTCGGCACGGTCCAGCTCGTCCAGGCGTTCCACTCCAGCAGCCTGGACGGGCGCTACATGGGCCAGGCCTGCGGGGTCGTCCTCACGACCAAGGACGGCAAAAGGGTCTACCACGCCGGGGACACGGCGCTCTTCGGGGACATGGCCCTGATCGGCCGACAGGGGATCGACGTGGCGCTGCTCCCGATCGGGAGCCACTTCACCATGGACCCGGAGGCGGCGGCCCAGGCCGTCGAGCTGATCCAGCCGAAGATCGTCGTGCCCATCCACTACAACACCTTCCCGCCCATCGAGCAGGACCCGCAGCGCTTCAAGGCGTTGGTGGAACAAGGGGGACGGACGTCCGCCCGGGTGGTCGTCCTCCAGCCCGGCGAGAGCCTTGAGTTCTGAGGATCTGTGGGGATCGTCCCAAGGGGTGATCGCGGCCGGGCTTGCCCCCGGCGCGCGGACGGGACTAGACTCCCTTCCAACGACGTCTTCACGATCACAGACGTTGGCGGTCTGAGTTTTTATACTGGGGATAAGGGGGGGATTTTTGCGTGATGGAGAGGGTGGAGCACGTGTCGGCGGGGGCTGGGCTCCCGAAGGAGACCGTGGAGTTCTTCGAGGGGGATGAGCTTCGCGTTCGAGTGTTTCTCGATAAATACGCCCTGCGGGACCTCGACGGGCGGGTGGTGGAGCGGACGCCCGTCGAGATGTGGAGGCGGGTGGCGCGCGAGATCGCGTCCGTCGAGCGGTCCCCGGAGCTCCAGCGGGAGTGGGGGGAAAGGTTCTACTGGCTCCTTCAAGATTTTAAGTTCATCCCGGGCGGGCGGATCCTGTTCGGGGCGGGCCAGCCCCGCCGGGCCACGTTGCTGAACTGCTACGTCATTCCCATCAAAGAGGATAGCATCGAGGGGATCTTCGAGTGGTGCAAGGAAGCGGCCCGGACGTACTCCCTGGGAGGTGGGGTCGGCACCGACATCTCTCGGCTCCGACCGAAGGGCGCGCCCGTCAACAACGCCGCCCTCTACTCCACGGGCTCCGTCTCGTTCATGGATCTCTTCTCCATGACGACGGGGACCATCGGCCAGGCCGGGCGGCGTGGGGCCTTGATGATCACGATCGCCGTCGACCACCCCGACGTCGAGGACTTCATCGAGGTCAAGAACGACCCGGAGCGCCAGAAGGTGAAGTACGCCAACATCAGCGTCCGCCTCACCGACGAGTTCATGGAGGCCGTCCAGAAGGGCGAGCGGTTCAAGCTGCGCTTCGAGAACGAGGTCGTCGGGCGGATCGAGCGCGAGGTCGACGCCCGCCAGCTCTGGGAGAAGCTCATCCGCAACGCGTGGGCCAGCGCCGAGCCGGGGCTCCTCTTCTGGGACACGATCAAGCGGGAGTCGACCACGGAGTACAACGGGATGAACGTGATCACGACGAACCCCTGCTCGGAGATCCCGTTGGAGCCCTACGGCGCCTGCTGCCTGGGGAACGTGAATTTGTCGCAGTTCGTCAAGGGGGCGTTCGAGCCGGACGCCCGCGTGGACTGGGATCAGCTGGAGCGGGCGCTGCGCTACGCGGTGCGCTTCCTCGACAACGTGCTCGACTACAACGCCGATCGCCACCCCCTGCCCCCGCAGCGGGAGGCGTCCCTGCGCTCGCGGCGGATCGGGGTGGGCTTCACCGGCCTCGGCGACATGCTCGTCAAGCTCAACATCAAGTACGACAGCGACGAGGCCGTCGAGTTCGTCGACCGGCTCTTCCACAGAATTAAGCACGTCGTCTACGACGAGAGCGTCAACCTGGCGATCGAGAAGGGCGCCTTCCCCGCGTTCGACCTCGAACAGCACCTGAAGAGCCCGTTCGTGCAACGGTTGGACAGGGCGCTGCTCCGGCGCATCGAGGCGCACGGGCTGCGGAACGCGGCCCTGCTCACCGTGCCGCCCGTGGGCTCGGGCTCGGCGCTGGCGGGCTGCAGCTCGGGGATCGAGCCGATCTTCTCGCTCCACTACGTGCGCAAGTCGAAGTCGCTCAGCAAGGACGAGTTCGACGTCTACCACCCGCTGGTGCGCCAGTATCTGCGGAAGTTCAACTTAAAGAGCGAGAAGGAACTGCCGCCCGTGTTCGTGACCGCCCACGAGATCGAGCCGGAGTTCCGCGTCCGGATGCAGGCGACGATCCAGAAGCACATCGACCACGCGATCAGCTCGACCGTGAACCTCCCCGAGCACATCACGCCCGAGGAGGTCGCCAAGATCTACTTCCTGGGCTGGAAGCTCGGCTGCAAGGGGATCACCGTCTACCGGGAGGGGGCGCGCGAGGGCATCCTGCTCACGGAGAGGAAGGCCAAGGAGGCGAAGGCGGGCGAGGGGCGGCGGGCCGTGCGGACCCCGCGCCCGCGCCCCAAGGTCGTCCGCGGGAAGACCTACCGCATGAAGACGGAGATGGGCCACCTCTACGTCACGATCAACGAGGACGACGAGGGGCTCGTCGAGGTCTTCGCGAACTTGGGGAAGTCGGGCTCCTCGGCGATGGCCTTCACGGAGGCGATCGGGCGCCTGATCTCGCTGGCGCTGCGCTCCGGGGTCAAGCCCACGGCGATCATCGACGAGCTCTCGCTCATCCGGGGGCTGCGCCCCGTCGTTCAGGAGGACGGCAAGGTCGTCTTCTCCGTGCCGGACGCGATCGCCAAGGCGATGGAGGAGTACCTCAAAGGCGGGGAGCAGCTGGCCCTCCTCGAGGAGGTGAAGGGCGCACCGGGGCCGGGACCGGGACTGAAGCCCCGGCCCGGCGGCGCGGCCAACGGCCACGAGCCCCGGCGCGAGGCGGAGCTGTGCCCCAGCTGCGGCGGGCTGCTCATCTTCACCAACGGCTGCTACGTCTGCGGCGACTGCGGCTTCTCCGAGTGCGATTGACCCCCCTGCCCCCGCGCCTCGGCGCCCGGTCCCGATCTCGATCCCGATCCCGACCCCGACGCGGGCGCGGGGAGGGGCCGCCGGAGCAGGAAGGCCAAAAGCGCCTCCGAGAGCTCCTTGGGGTTGAGGGGGCGGCCCTGGTGGCGCAGGTGCTCCACCACGTGGCTGAGGGCGCCGTAGAGCGCGACGGCCAGGAGCTCCGTGGGCCAGGAGGGGTCGAGCAGCTTGGCCGCCTGCCCGGCGAGGAGCACCTTGGTCAGCAGGCGGATCAGCTCCCGTCGCAGGCGGCGGACGGTCTGGGCGCGCAGCCCGGGGGCCGGCTGCCAGGGGAGCGCCAGCAGCCGCAGGCGCTGCGGCCGCTCCGCGGCCCAGTCCGCCAGCCCCTGGACGGCCCGGCGGAGCCGCTCCTCCGGCGAGCCCGCCTCGGGCACCCGGAGCGCCCGCCGCATCCCCTGGATCTCCCGCTGCAGGGCCTCGCGGATCAGCGCTTCCTTGCTGGGGAAGTGGTAGTACAGGGTGGCCTTCGTGACCCCGGCCCGGCGGATGAGCGCCTCCACGGGGAAGCCGGGGCCGCGCTCCGTCAGCAGCTCCAGCGCGGCGGCCAGCAGCCGATCGCGGGTGGCCTGGGATCGTCGCCCCCTCCTGCCCGACATGGCCGAGCCCCCGGGTCGCGTCGCTCGGTCCCGGCACGGCGCAGCTCAAGGACGGGATGAAGGGGGAAGGCGAGCGGCGGGGCCGCCTTAAGCGGCCCCGCCTGCCGCGCACGCGCAAGCTGGCGTCCGTAGTCCGTCGTCCGTCGTCGGCCGGCGCGCGGCGCGCGCTAGCCCTCCGCCTTCAGCGCGCCCCACAGGCCGAAGGCCCCGCCCAGGACGCCCATCAGGATGTTGTTCCACAGGGGCGTCGCCTCGCCGGAGAAGCCCCAGATGAACGGGGAGAGGACCATCCAGAGCCCGACGACGACGTCGCCCCAGTAGGCCTGGGGGCGCTGGCCGAAGTGGGCCCACAGCGCGAAGATCGCGAAGAGGAGGCCCGCGATGAGGTTGTTCCACAGCGCGGCCCCAAGGCCGCTGAACCCCAGCACGAAGGGGGAGAGGATCACCCAGAGGCCGACGATCGTGGCCAGCCACGCCGGCCAGGGGTTGGGCTGCCGCTCCGTCGCTTGGGTCGCCATCCGCCCTCACCTCCTTGCTCCTTCGCGCTTTGGACCAACCGGTCCGATCGGTCCGACCGGTCTGTCTGCTTTAAAGATACCGAAGACCCGGGAAATGCGCAAGGATGGACTGGTTTTTAGGGTTTGGTTTTCGGGAGGCCGTTCCGCGGGTCGAGGGCTAAGCCCGCCCGCGGCTCTCGCCGAACGCCAGGGCGGTCGCGATCAGGTGCGCGACCCGCAGGGGCTCGGGGATGTGGCCGTGCAGCGTGAAGCGCCTTAAGACGGCGCGGGCCTCCTCGACCGTCAGGCCCACCCGCTGGACGTGGACGTGGCCCAGGGGCTCCATCGGCCCGAGCTTTTCGATGATGCGCCACTTGCGCGCCCCCTCGGGGATGGGGCGCTCGAGGAGCGCCCTGCGGATGGCCGCGTAGTCGGGCGCCTTCCTCGAGACGACGAGCACGGGACACCCCGTCCGCTCGTGCAGCTTGAAGACGTCCACGACGTTGAAGCCGCCGAGGGCGATCCCCTGGAGCATCACGAGCCGGACGTGCCCGGCGAACTTCGAGCCCCGAACGAGCCGGGTCAGGACGTCGGCGGCGTCGACGCCGTCCCTCTCGATCTCCCCCAGCAGGACGCCGTCGAGGCGCGCCCCGGCGAAGACCGCCCCCACAACCTTGACCTTCGTTTTTGTTGTTCTCGCTTTGGCCTTTGAGTCCCGATGGGGCGGGAAGGGCGCGTCGTCGAAGCCGACGACGTTGGCGTGACGCTCCATGCCCTTCAGCCTAAAAATCTCAAGAGGCGGCGAGCTTGTCGCGGAGGACCTTGGCGGCCAGCTTGGGGTCGGCCCGCCCCTGGGTCCTGGCCATCAGCTGCCCGACCAGGAACCCGAGCACCCTCTCGTTGCCCGCCTTGAAGTCCCGGGCGGCCTGTGGGTGTTCTTGAATCACCCGCTCGGCCAGCTCGGCCAGCCGGGCCTCGTCGGCGATGCGCCCGAGCTTGCGCTCCTCCACGATCGCCTCGGGCTCGCGCCCCGTCCGAAACGCCTCCTCCAGCACGGCCTTCCCCGTGTTGCGGTTGATCCGCCCCTCGTCGACGAGCCGGAGCACCTCGACGAGGCGCTCCGGCGGCAGCCTCCCCGCCAAATCCTCGGGCGCGAGCTTCGCCTCGTCCAGAAGGCGAAAGACCTCCGTCAGCAGCCAGTTGCTGACCTCCTTGGGCTTGGGGAAGAGCGCGACGGCGCGCTCGAAGTAGTCGGCGATCGCGCGCTCCTCGGTCAGGAGCCGCGCGTCGTAGGCGGGGAGGCCGTACCCCTCCTGAAGCCGTCGCCGCCGCTCCCGGGGCCGCTCCGGCAGCTCCGCCCTCAATCGCCGTGTCCACGCCTCGTCAATAAGCAGGGGCACCAGGTCGGGGTCGGGGAAGTAGCGGTAGTCCTCGGCCTCCTCCTTGGCGCGCTGGGGCTCGACGCGGCCCGCCTCGGGGTTCCAGCCGAACGTCTGTGGCTGAACGGTGCCGCCGCGCTCCAGCGCCATCCGCTGGCGGGTTTCCTCCACCTTGAGCGCCTTCTCGATCGCCTGGAACGAGTTCATGTTCTTGATCTCCGTCTTGGTGCCGGGGCGGCCGTCGACGGCGATCGAGATGTTCGCGTCGACCCGCAGCTCACCCCTCTCCATGTCGCAGCGGGAGACGTCCGCGTAGCGCAGCAGCCGCCGCAGCTGCTTGACGAAGAGGGCCGCCTCCTCCGGCGAGCGCAGGTCGGGCTCGGTCACGATCTCGATGAGCGGCACCCCGCAGCGGTTGAGGTCGACCAGCGTCCGCCCCGTCGGCGGGTCGTGGACGAGCCTCCCGGCGTCCTCCTCCAGGTGCAGGCGCCTTATGCGGACGCGCTTCGTCGTCGTGCCGTCGGGGAGCTCCAGATCGAGGTGGCCGTCCCGCGCCAGCGGGGCCTCGTACTGCGAGATCTGGTAGCCCTTGGGGAGGTCGGGGTAGAAGTACTGCTTGCGGGCGAAGACGGAGCGCTCGGGGATCTCGCAGTCGAGCGCCAGCGCGGCCTTGAGGGCCAGCTCGACGGCCCGCTCGTTGAGCACGGGCAGCGCGCCCGGCATCCCCAGACACACGGGACAGCAGTGCGTGTTGGGCGGCGCCCCGAAGTAGTCGGCGGAGCAGCCGCAGAAGAGCTTGGTGCGGGTGGCCAGCTGGACGTGGATCTCCAGCCCGATGACCGTCTCCATCTTCAGCGTCTCCCGCATGGTGCCCTATTATACGCGCTTTCCCCGGACTCTGCCCCGATTGGCCCTTGATTTCGCCCCGCTCCTGTGCCATCATTACCCGAGCCCAAATCCCGACGCCAGGAAAGGGAGGGACGGCCCATGGCCTACGTCATCGCGGAGCCCTGCATCGGGACGAAGTCCGCGGAGTGCGTGCAGGTCTGCCCCGTCGACTGCATCCACCCCCGGCCCGACGAGCCCGACTTCGCCAACGTCGAGCAGCTCTACATCGACCCCGAGACGTGCATCAACTGCGGGGCCTGCGCCTCCGTCTGCCCCGTCGAGGCGATCTTCCCCGAGGAGGACCTCCCCGAGCAGTGGAAGAGGTTCATCGAGATCAACGCGAACTACTACAAGAAGTGAGCCTTCGCGCGAGCTCGCGCGGGGGCGGAACCGCCCCGTAGTCGTCCCCTTTGTCTTTGTCTTTTCCCTCCCCCATCTCGTCCCGTTGGGGCGGGGCGCCGTTTGACAAATTCGGACTTTTTTAGTAGGATTTTCCGACGGCCGCAGGCGCGAGACCGAGACTGAGACGCGGACGCGCAGAGCAGAGTGGACGCGGAGGGGAGGAACCCGCATGACGGACGCGCTGGAGATTCGCGATTTGCACGTGAGCGTCGAGGGCAAGGCGATCGTCAAGGGCGTGGACCTGACGGTGAGGAAGGGCGAGGTCCACGCGATCATGGGGCCCAACGGCTCGGGGAAGAGCACCCTGGCGATGGCCCTCATGGGCCACCCCAAATATGAAGTCACGAGGGGCGAGGTGCTCTTCAAGGGCCAAAACGTCCTGGAGCTGGAGCCGGAGGAGCGGGCCAAGCTCGGGCTCTTCCTGGCGTTCCAGTACCCGCTGGAGATCAGCGGCGTGCCGCTGTCGCGGTTCCTGTTGCAGGCGCTCAAGGCCCGGCTCGGCGGCGAGGGCGAGAAGGGCGGCGGGAACGGCCAGCCCAAGGTGGACTTCCGCGAGTTCCGCAAGCAGCTCAAGGAGAGCTTGAAGCTGCTCCGGCTCGACGAGTCGTTCGCGACCCGCTACCTCAACGAGGGCTTCTCGGGCGGCGAGAAGAAGCGCTGCGAGATCCTCCAGATGCTGATGCTCAAGCCCGAGATGGCCATCCTCGACGAGACGGACTCCGGGCTCGACATCGACTCCGTCAAGGTCGTCGCGGCGGCCGTCAACCGCCTGAGGGGGCCGGACTTCGGCTGCCTGGCGATCACCCACTACCAGCGCATCCTCAACTACCTAAAGCCCGACGTCGTCCACGTGATGGTCGACGGGCGGATCGTGCGGAGCGGCGGGCCGGAGCTGGCCCAGGAGCTGGAGGAGAAGGGCTACGAGCCCATCTTGAGGGAGCTGGGCCTGGAGGTCTCCGAGGCCGAGAAGGGGGTGGCCTGAATGAGCGACGTGACCCACCTGGGCGAGAAGCGCGTCAAGGAGCGCGAGAGGGAGCAGCCGGAGGTCTTCGAGCGGGACTACACGAAGTACGACTTCAAGGACCCCGTCGATCGCTACGAGTACATCGGCAAGCCGGGGCTCTCCCGCGAGGTCGTGGAGGAGATCTCGCGCTTCAAGGGGGAGCCCGACTGGATGCGGGAGTTCCGCCTCCGGGCGTACGAGATCTTCGTGAAGAAGCCGATGCCGACCTGGGGGGCGGACCTCTCCGGAATTAACTTCGACGAGATCGTCTACTACGCGCGGCCCACCGACAAGCCCGCCCGCCGCTGGGAGGACGTCCCCGACTACATCAAGCGCACCTTCGAGCGCCTCGGGATCCCCGAGGCCGAGCGGAAGTTCCTGGCGGGCGTCGGGGCGCAGTACGACTCCGAGACCGTTTACCACAGCCTGCGCAAGGATTTGGAGAAGAAGGGCGTCATCTTCGTCAGCATGGACGAGGCCGTTCAAAAATACCCCGATCTGGTCAAGAAGTACTTCGCCACGGTCGTCCCGCCCGAGGACAACAAGTTCGCGGCGCTGAACAGCGCGGTCTGGTCCGGCGGGTCGTTCATCTACGTGCCGAAGGGCGTCCACGTCGACATCCCGCTGCAGGCGTACTTCCGGATCAACGCCCGCGCCATGGGCCAGTTCGAGCGGACGCTGATCATCGCCGATGAAGGAAGCAAAGTTCATTACATTGAAGGGTGCACCGCGCCCATCTACGCTGAAGAGTCGCTCCACGCGGCCGTCGTGGAGCTGGTGGCGCTGCCCGGCTCGCACCTCCGCTACACGACGCTCCAGAACTGGTCGAACGACGTCTACAACCTCGTGACGAAGCGGGCGGTCGCCCACGAGGGCGCCACGGTCGAGTGGGTGGACGCGAACATCGGGTGCCTCACGGGCGACACGAAGCTCCTGCTCAACAGCGACATCAAGCCCATCGCGGAGGTTGAGCCCGGCGACCGGGTGTTCACGCTGACGCCCGAGTTCCGGCTGGAGCCGCGGCGGGTGGTCGCGAAGAGGTTCAGCGGGCGACGGCCCGTCTTCCGGGTCGTGACGGCCAACCACCGCGAGATCGTGGCCACGGCCAACCACCCCTTCCTCGTGCTGCGCAAGGAAAACGGCACCAATCTGATTCGGTGGCTGCGGCTCGACGAGCTGCGCGAGGGCGACTTCGTGGCCGTCACGGGCCAGCTGCCCGACTGCGGCGAGCCCCGCAAGCTGCCGCCGCTGCCCCGCGTGAAGGGGGCTCGCGCCCGCGTGCGCGTCCCGCGCGAGACGACCGAGGGGCTGATGTGGTTCCTCGGGTTCTTCTTGGGGGACGGGTTCTGCGAGCGGGGGCGGCTCAACGTGGCCGTGGTGCCCGACGATCCG
Source organism: Candidatus Bipolaricaulota bacterium (assembly GCA_015487455.1). Lineage (GTDB taxonomy): Bacteria > Bipolaricaulota > Bipolaricaulia > RBG-16-55-9 > RBG-16-55-9 > S012-72. The sequence continues at coordinate 10,697 of WFPR01000065.1, read as the reverse complement.
GCCTACCCGCGGGTCGTTCGAGCGCTGCGCGGGCTCTTCGGCGTCGAGCCGAAGCTCTATCGCGATCGAGTGTTGCGCGTCTCCTCGACGGCGCTGGTCCGCTGGCTTGAAACGCTGGGCTTTGCGGGGCGTGCCCGCGAGAAGCGCGTCCCCGCCTGGGTCTACACCCTGCCGCAGGCCCAGCGGCGGGCGTTCCTGGAGGGCTACATCGCGGCCGACGGGCACGTGCGCCCCGGCCACCGCAACGTCTCCGTGACGAGCGCCAGCCGCGAGCTGCTCGAGGACGTCAAGGCGCTGGCGATCAGCTGCGGCTGGAACCCGCTGAAGATCAGCGAGTGGAGGCGCGTGGAGCGGAAGCCGCTGGGCAAGGAGACCAAGGAGTACGCGCATTACGCGCTGTACTTCTCGGATCGGCCGCTGGAGGGGCCCGTCGCCTTCGTGCGCGTCACGAAGATCGAGCCCGCGGGCGAGGCCGACACCTGGGACATCGAGGTGGAGGGCACGCACAACTTCGTGGCCAACGGCTTTGTCGTCCACAACAGCAAGGTGACGATGAAGTACCCCTCGGTCTACATGATCGGCCCGGGCGCCAAGGCGGACATCCTGAGCGTGGCCTACGCGGGCAGGGGTCAGCACCAGGACACGGGCGCCAAGCTCATCCACGCCGCGCCCTACACCACCGGGACGGTCACCAGCAAGTCCGTCAGCAAGGACGGCGGCCGCACCACGTATCGAGGCCAGCTCAGGATCGTCAAGGGCGCCCACCACGCCAAGGCCACCGTGCTGTGCGACGCCCTGCTGCTGGACGAGCACTCCCGCTCCGACACCTACCCCTACGTCGAGATCGAGGAGGACCTCGTCACCGTGGGCCACGAGGCGACCGTCGGCAAGGTGGGCGAGGACCAGATCTTCTACCTGCGGAGCCGCGGGCTCACGGAAGCCGAGGCGCTGGCGATGATCGTGCTCGGGTTCATGGAGCCGTTCACCAAGACGCTGCCGATGGAGTACGCCGTCGAGTTCAACCGCCTGATCCAGCTGGAGATGGAGGGGTCCGTCGGGTGATGGCCACGCCGACCAACGCGCACAACGCGCAGACGCAGACGGAAACTCCACGGACGAACGGGACAGGCACGGAGACGGGGCCGACGCTGCCCGTGGACGCCCGCTGGGTCGAGCGGCTCTCGCGGGCGCGCGGGGAGCCCGACTGGCTCCTCCGCTGGCGCCTGGAGAGGCTCCATCAAGCCGAAACGCTGCCGATGCCCGGCTCCCGCTACACCCGGATTCGAGGGCTCAAGCTCCACGAGATCGAGCCCTTGGCCTTAGACTCAGTGTCGGCGTCAGTGTCAGCGTCGACGCCGACGCCCGCGCCCGCCGCGGGGCTCGAGCGGGCGCTCGGGGAGCGGGTGGAGCGCGGGCGCGCGGAGGCCGCCGGCGTCTACGCCCTGCTCGACGGCTCGGTGGTGAGCTGCGAGCTCGAGGAGTCGCTCAGGCGGCGGGGCGTCCTGTGGCTGGACGTCGCCCAAGCGATCAAGGAGCACCCCGAGCTCGTGAGGCGCGCCCTGGAGCAGCTGCCCGAGCCCCGTGACAGGGTCACGGCGCTGGGCCGGGCGCTCTTCACCTCGGGCCTCTTCGTGTACGTCCCCAAGGGGGTCGAGGTCGAGCGGCCGCTGCGGGCCGTCTACGCGATGACGCGCCCGGGCGCGGGGCTCTTCACCCAGAGCGCCCTGATCGTCGAAGAGGGCAGCTCGGTCACGCTGCTCGAGGAGCACACCTCGCTCGAGACGGAGCCCTTCGAGCGCCGGGCGGTCCACGCGGGGGAGCTCGCGGTGGTCGTGGGGCCGGGGGCGCGGGCGAGCGTCGCCGGGGTGCAGGGCTTGAACGCCCGGCTCTATCAGTTCATGCGTCGGCGCGCCCGGGTGCAGCGGGACGGGCAGCTGGCCTGGGCGCTCGGCTGGCTGGGGGGGCGCCTGACGATGTCCCACGTCGAGACGGTGCTGGACGGCCCCGGCGCCGAGGTCGACGACGTGCAGGTCTTCTTCACGGCGGGAAGGCAGCACGTCGACCTCACCTCGAACTTGATCCACAGCAAGCCGCACACCCGCGGCGAGGTGAACGTCAAGGGCGTGCTCAAGGGGCAGTCGCAGGCCGTCTTCTGGGGGCTCATCCGCATCGACCCCGGCGCCCAGGGGGCGAACGCGTTCCAGGCCGAGCGCTCGCTGCTGCTCGAGCGCGGCCCCAAGTCGAACGCGATCCCCAGCTTGGAGATCTTGGCGAACGACGTGCGCTGCACCCACGCGGCCGCGACCAGCCCCGTCGACGAGGAGCAGCTCTTCTACCTGCGCAGCCGCGGCCTCGACGAGGACGAGGCCAAGAAGCTGATCGTCGACGGCTTCTTCGAGCCGACGATCGAGAAGATCCCGCTGCCCCTGGTGCAGACGGAGCTGCGCCTGCTGCTCGACAGGAAGTGGCAGGAAGAGCTATAATGCCCAAGCGATGGGCATGGACGAGTTCGAGCTGGAGCTTTTGCTCGACCACTACAAGGACCCGCGCAACTTCGGGCACTTGAACGATCCGGACGTGGTGCGCGAGGAGGGGAACCCCTCCTGCGGCGATCAGATCCGCATGGAGTTCAAGCTGCGCGGCGACGTGATCGAGGACGTGCGCTTCACGGGCAAGGGGTGCGCGATCAGCCAGGCCGCGGCCTCGATGCTGACGGAGGAGCTGAAGGGCAAGCCGCTCGCGGAGGTGAGGGGCTGGGGCAAGCGGGAGATGCTCGACATCCTGGGCATCGAGGTCAACCCGATGCGGCTGAAGTGCGCCCTCCTGGCGCTCAAGGTGACGAAGGGGGCGCTCTTCGGCGAGACGGACTGGCCGAACGGCGACGAGGCCGAGCTGGCGAGCTAAGCGCGGCTGAGCTTAGTTGATGATGTGATGATGGCTGATGATGAGCACGGAGGAGTGAGGGGTGGAATGGGCTGGATCACCGTCGCGAAGGTCGAGGAGCTGAAGGAGCCCGGCTCCTACAAGGCCGTGGAGATCGACGAGGAGCGGATCGCCGTCTTCAACGTGGAGGGGCGCTACTACGCCATTCAGGACGTCTGCACCCACGACGGCGGCATCCTGACGGGCGGCGAGGTCCACGGCAAGGTCATCACCTGCCCGCGGCACGGGGCCCAGTTCGACCTCACCACGGGGGCCGTGCTGAGGATGCCCGCCGTCGAGCCCATTCAAACGTACCCGGTGCGCATCCAGGGCGACGAGGTCCAGGTGCTCCTCGAGGCGGAGGCCGAGGCCGGGGCCGGAGCGGAAGGCGACGAAGACGAGCTGTAAGCGAGAAGGCACCCAAGGGGAGGGCGAACCGCCGTGGCCACCCAGGCGCGGACGGACGCGAAGCGGGGGCTGGACCCCCTCAAGGTCCGGGAGGACTTCCCCATCTTTCAGCGCAAGATCCACGGGAAGCCCCTGATCTATTTGGACAACGCCGCGACGACCCAGCGCCCCCGCCCCGTGATCGAGGCGCTCGAGCGCTTCTACACCCGGATGAACGCCAACGTCCATCGGGCGGTGCACACCCTCAGCCACGAGGCGTCCGTCGCGTACGAGGAGGCCCACAAGAAGGTGGCGAGGTTCATCAATGCCCGTAGCTGGCGCGAAATTATTTTCACCCGCAACGCCACGGAGGCGCTCAATTTGGTGATGTACGGCTGGGGCCTCTGGGAGCTGGAAGAGGGCGACGAGATCGTGCTCACGATCATGGAGCACCACTCCAACCTGGTGCCCTGGATGCTGCTGCGGGAGCGCCGGGGCGTCGTTTTGAAGTTCATCGACGTCGACGAGCAGGGGCGCCTCAAGCTCGACGAGTTCAAGCGGCTGCTCTCCCCCAGGACGAAGCTCGTCGGGGTCATCCACGCCTCGAACGTGCTGGGGACGATCAACCCGCTGCCCGAGATCGTCGAGGCGGCGCACCGGGTGGGCGCCCGGGTCGTGGTGGACGCGGCCCAGTCCGCGCCGCACCTCCCCCTCGACGTCCGGGCGCTCGACTGCGACTTCCTGGCCGCCTCGGGCCACAAGATGCTCGGGCCGACGGGGACGGGCTTCTTGTACGGCAAGCGGGAGCTGCTCGAGCGCATGGAGCCGTTCCTGCGGGGCGGCGACATGATCTCGAGCGTCACGCTCGAGGGCGCGACGTGGAACGAGCTGCCCTGGAAGTTCGAGGCCGGGACGCCGAGCATCGCCGACGGGATCGCGTTGGGCGTCGCCGTCGACTACTTGATGGACCTGGGGTTGGAGAACGTCTACGCCCACGAGCGGAGGCTGCTCGAGTACGCCCTCGAACGGCTGCTGAAGCTCGAGGGCGTCGTGGTGTACGGCCCGCACGACCCCGAGGACCGCCTGGGGGTGATCTCGTTCAACGTCGAGGGCGTGCACCCGCACGATCTAGCGAGCGTGCTGGACGAGGAGGGCATCGCGGTGCGCTCCGGGCATCACTGTGCCCAGCCCCTCATGCGGCGCCTCGGGATGGACAACACCGCCCGCGCCAGCTTCTACATCTACAACACCGAGGACGAGGTCGATCGCCTGATCGAGGGCATCCAGAGGGCCAAGCGGCTCTTCCGCGTGTAGCCCGCGCGGACGCGGAGCGGAGGGCTTGCAAAGGGGGAGCCCATCCCCCAGAATGACCCCTGACGACGATCAAGCTTGAGGAGGCATCCGTTCATGAGCATGGGCACGGTGCTTCACGTGAACGAGGAGGACTTCGAGCGGGAGGTGCTGGAGGCGAGCCGGACGCAGCCCGTCCTGGTCGACTTCTACGCGGACTGGTGCGGGCCGTGCCGCGCGCTCGAGCCCGTGGTCGAGGAGCTGGCCCAGGAGCTGCACGGGCGCCTCAAGATCGTCAAGCTCGACGTCGATCGGAACGACGCGCTCGCCTCGAAGCACAACGTCCACAGCATCCCCACCCTGATCGTGTTCAAGGACGGTCGGGAGGTCGAGCGCCTCATCGGCTACATGCCGAAGGCCCAGCTCCGCCAGGCGCTCGAGAAGCACCTTTAGCCCTTCCTGCGCGTCTGCCTCCAGCCTTGAGTCAGAACCGCGGGGAGCAAAAAGGAGGCCGACGTGAGGAGCCGATCCGCGCGACTCGGCATCGTGCTGGTCGTCCTCGGGCTGCTGATCGCCGCCACCGCCGCGACGGCGACGGTGGGGCCTGTAGTGACGCCGCCGTGGGGGCACGCTCACTATCGCTGGCTGTTGAGCTCGCCCCTGCGGCCCTACCTGTCGACGGCCGGAGAGCTCTACTTGCAGCTGGCCTACGACGACCGCGAGCGGGGTCGGGGGGAGGTCCCCGGCCTGGAGCGCCCCGACGGCGGGCTTGAGGGGCTCAACGTGCGGGTCAACGACCGCGCCCAGGACGAGAACCCCTCGCTCACGACCCAGAGCGAGACGGCCGTGGCCGTCTTCGGCCCCAACGTGGTGGTCGGCTGGAACGACATCGGGCAGTTCTTCGAGACGCGGAGCCTCACGGGCTACGGCTACTCGACGGACGGCGGGCGGACGTTCCGCGACGCGGGCGTGGTCCCGCCGCCCGAGGGTGGCGCGAACCTGGGCGACCCCGACCTCGCCGTGGACAGTCGCGGGGTCTTCTACTTCTCGCAGATCTCGGTGAGGGCCGACGGGGTCGCGTTCATCGGCGTCTCGCGCTCCACAGACGGCGGGCGGACGTTCACCCCGCCCGTGAGCGCCAGCTGGAGCGTCGACGGCCCCGGCAGCTTCCAGGACAAGGAGCTCATCGCGGCGGACGCGACGGGCGGCCGCTACGACGGGAACGTCTACGTCACCTGGACGCGCTTCTCCCGCGAGGGGATGCGCATCTACGTCGCGCGCTCGACGGACGGCGGCCGGAGCTTCCAGCCCGCGATCCCGCTCTCGCCGCCGGGGCATGTCGTCCAGGGCTCGATCCCCCGCGTGGGGCCGAACGGAGAGGTCTACGTCGCCTGGGAGGACTTCACGATCCCCGGCATCGTCGTGACCCGCTCGACGGACGGCGGGCGGACCTTCGACGAGCCCGTCCTGGCCGCGAGGGTCGAGTTCATCGGCGAGGATGCGCCGCCCGCCACCTGCCAGGGGCGGCGCATCCTGAAGGGCTACATCGACGCGGGGTTCGAGTTCCCCTCGCTGGCCGTCAACCCCACGAACGGCGAGGTGTACGTCGTCTTCGCCAGTAACCCGCCCGGCGTCGACCAGTCCGACGTGTACTTCGTGCGCTCGAGCGACGGCGGGCGCACCTGGAGCGAGCCCGTGCGCCTCAACGACGACCGCACCCCGAACGATCAGTTCCTGCCCGCCCTCGCGGTGGCGCCCGACGGGACGATCGCGGCCATCTGGTACGACCGGCGTCACGACCCCGAGAACCTCAAGATCGACGTTTACATGGCCGTCTCGACGGACGGCGGGCGGACGTGGCTCCCCAACAAGCGGGTCACGACCGTCTCGTTCGGCGTCCCGCCGCTGGGGCCGAACTTCGACCGCGTCCGCCCCTGCTACATGGGCGACTACATCGACATCACAGCCGACGCTCGGAACTTCTACCTGGCCTGGGGCGACAACCGCGAGCGGGGGCTCACCTGGAGGACGCTCCCCGACCTGCCGACGCCGCGGGAGGCCGTAGCCACCGCGGCCGTGGGGAAGGCCGTCTTCGCCGTCGGCGGCACGAGGCTGGGCTTCCGCGAGGCTGGCGACTCCGACGCCAACGAGGCGTTCAACACGCGCACGAAGCGCTGGGTGAGGCTGGCCCCGATGCCCACGCCCCGCTCCGCCGCGGCGGCCGTCGCCTACGGGCTCTCGCTCTACGTCGTGGGCGGGCGCTCCTCCAAGTACGGCGGCGTCACGGGGGCGTTCGAGCGCTACGACGTCCTGACGAATCGCTGGGCGCGGCTCCCGGCGCTGTCGACGCCGCGGGCGTTCCTGGGCGCGGCCCGCGTCGGGACGAAGATCTACGCCATCGGCGGCCAGGACTGCGTCTCGCTCTTCTGCGGCCGCACCCTCGACACCGTCGAGGTTTACGACCTCACCACCGGGCGCTGGACGCCCGGCCCGCCGCTGCCGGAGCCACGGGCGGCGTTTGCCACCGCCGTGATCGACGGCCAGATCTACGTCATCGGCGGCTACAACGCCCAGACGAAGAGAGTGTACAGCTCCGTCCTTGCGCTCGACCCCCGCGCGGGCGAGTGGCGCTGGGTGGCGGACCTCCCCGAGAAGCGGGGGCGGGTCTTCCCGTCGGCGGGCGTCTGCGACGGGAAGCTCGCCGTCTTCGACGGGCTCAGCGAGCGCTTCTCGCTGCTGCGCCGGGACGCCTGGCTCTACGACGCGGCGACGGGCCGCTGGACGCCCATCGCGGGGCCGAAGTTCGCCCGCGTCGGCGTCCAGGCCGTCAACGTCGACGGCGTGCTCTACGCCGTCGGGGGCAGCAGCTCGTCGCGGGTGCGCCACAGCGGGGCGCACGAGGCGTTCGACTGCCGTCGGCTCGGCTTCCTCCGCCCCGACCCCGACGTCTTCGTCGCCATAGAGCCCATCGCCCCGTTCCGCGCTGCGGCCGCGGCCCTCGAGTCGCCCTCGTCCCCGTCAGGGTCGAACGACGAGGAGGACGGGCGCGTAGGCTTGAGCGCGCTCGTCGTGCGGGCGACGCGCGCGCCGCTCGGGGACGCCTACACGTTCCGCGTGGAGGGCCTCCCGGCGTCGGGTTTGCCCAAAGCCGAGGACGCCATTGAGGGCGTCCGACTCCAGATCTACAGCTTGAGCGGGCGGGTGATCTACGACAGCGGCTTCCAGCCCCGGCTCACCCTCCAGTGGAACCTCCAGACCCAGCGGGGGGACGTGGCGGCCAACGGCGTGTACCTCTACGTCGTGACGGCCAAGGACGCGCAGGGACGGCTGATGCGGAGCCCCGTCCGCAAGCTCGTCGTGCTGCGCTAGCGCTTGAGCAGCGCCCACGCCCGGCAGAACGCCCCTTCGAAATGCACGCCCGCCACAAGCTCGACGCGCAGGGGCGGGACGCGGACGCGGGCGGGCTGATCCCGATGGGGGCGCGGGCTCGTTGAAAGCTCTGTGAGAAAGTCGCGCCAGCTTAAGCTCAAGCCCAAGCCCGGCCCCCGCGGGGAGGGCAGGAGCCCGGCGGCGCCGAGCGCCTTGTACGCGGCCTCCTTCAACGCCCAGCGCGCGACGAGCCCTTCCGCTTGAGCTTGCTCTTTAAGGGCGCAGAGGGCTTCCCGCTCCTCGGGGTGGAAGGCGCGCTCGACGAGGCGCGGGTGGAGGGGCCGCACCCGCTCGAGGTCCACGCCTATGTGCCCTTCGCCCTCGAGGTCGGCCAGCCCGGCGAAGCCCTCGACGCTCAAGCGCCCGCCCTCGGGCTCGCGGCGGCTGTGGGCGATCGAGAGCGACAGCGGGAGGGGCTCGCCCCTCAGGAGCGCCCGGGGGACGCCCCGCCCATCGGGGAGGACCTCCACGTCCCGGGGGTCAAGCGCCGTCCCGGCGCCGAGGAGGAGGGCCTTGGCGGCCAGGCGCCCGACGAGCCAGCTCCGCCTCCTCCGCTCGCCTTTGAGCTTCGAGTAAAGATCCAGCTCGCGGGGGGAGAGGACGACGGCCAAAAGCTCCTCGAAGCCGGGCTCGAGCGTCGCCCGGTAGAATCGGGGCATCTTTCGCCTTAATGGTGCAGGATCTGCGACAGGAAGAGCTTGGTGCGCTCGTGCTTCGGGTTGGTGAAGAACTCGTCGGGCGGGGCCTCCTCCACGACCCGTCCCTGGTCGAAGAAGACGATGCGGTCGGCCACCTCCTTGGCGAAGCCCATCTCGTGGGTCACGACGATCATGGTCATCCCGGAGCGGGCCAGCTCGCGCATCACGTCGAGCACCTCCTTGATCATCTCGGGGTCGAGGGCGCTGGTCGGCTCGTCGAAGAGCATGATCTTGGGCTGCATGGCCAGCGCGCGGGCGATGGCGACCCGCTGTTGCTGCCCGCCCGAGAGCTGCCCCGGATATTTGTGGGCCTGCTCGGGGATGCCGACCCGCTCCAAGAGCTCCATGGCCAGCCTCTCGGCCTCGGAGCGCTTCATCTTGCGCACCCAGATGGGCGCGAGCGTGATGTTCTGGAGCACCGTGAGGTGGGGGAACAAGTTAAACTGCTGGAAGACCATCCCGATCTCGCGGCGGATCGCCTCGATGTTGCGCAGGTCGTTCGTGAGCTCGATCCCGTCGACGACGATGCGCCCGCGCTGGTGCTCCTCCAGGCGGTTGATCGTGCGGATGAACGTCGACTTGCCCGAGCCGGAGGGGCCGCAGATCACCACCACCTCGCCGCGCCGCACGGTCAAGTTGACCCCGCGCAGCACGTGGAAGTGGCCGAACCACTTGTGGACGTCCTCGGCGACGATGATCGGGTCGTGGCCCCCCTCGTCGGGGCGTTGAGCCCGCACCAGCTCCGCAATCGACGGCTTCCCGTTCCCCATGGCTCCCGGCCTTGCTTTGTCTTGCCTTGTCCGCGCGTCCCGTCGCGTTGGGCGCGTTGAGATTATAAGGCTAGCGCTCGCCGACGCCCAGCGCCCGCTCCAGCTTCCGGCTCATGTGGCTCATGAAGTAGGTGAAGAGCCAGTAGACGAGGGCCACGAACAGCAGCATCTCGCGGGCCGGGCCGCCCCACTTCGGGTTCTCGATGACGTCGAGCGCGATGCCCAAGAAGTCCATCAGCGGGACGATGAACACCAGCGAGGTGTCCTTGAACAGGGCGATGAACTGGCCCACGTTGGCGGGGATGACGGCCCGCAGCGCCTGCGGGAGCACGATGAGCACCGTGGTGAGCACGGGGCCGAGGCCCAGGGCCTGGGCGGCCTCGATCTGGCCCCTGGGGATGGCCTGCAGGCCCCCGCGGACGTTCTCCGCGATGTAGGCGGCGGTGAAGAGCGTGAAGGCCGTGATGGCCCGCACCACGTGGTCGACCCGCCAGCCGCCCGGCAGGAACAGCGGCAGCATCAGCGAGGCCATGAACAGCACCGTGACCAGGGGCACGCCCCGGATCACCTCGATGTAGACGATGGAGGCCCAGCGGATGACGGGCAGCGAGCTTTGGCGCCCCAGCGCCAAGAGCACCCCCAGCGGGAAGCAGAGCACGATGCTCACGACCGCGAGCGCGAAGGTGAGGAGCAGCCCGCCCCACTGCGTCGTGGGCACGCTCTTCAGCTGCAGCAGGGGCAGGCCCCCCAGCAGCAGCACGACGGCCACCGGGAGGAGCAGCCAGAGGGCGATCAGGGCGCGCTTCCACCGCTGCACGCGTCGGGGGTGCCCCCGGCCCTGGGCGCGCACGAGCCAGCCGAGGGCGAGCCCCCCACCGAGCGTCAGGACGAGCCCGCCCACGAGCAGGCGCTCGCCCCAGCCCGCCAGGAGCAGCAGCCCGAGGAGCAGCGCGACGGCGGCGCCCACGATCACGGCCGCCTCGCGCAGCAGCCCGCCCCAGAGCCCCGCGCTGACCCCCAGGAGCCCGAGGAGCACGTACAGCACCGTCCAGACGCGCCACAGCTCCCCCTCGGGGTAGAAGCCCACCAGGAGGAGCTTCAGGTTGGGCGGGATGACCGCCCAGTCGGCCTCGGTGAGGGCCCAGCTCACCACGCCCTTCCCGACGGCGTAGAGGAACCAGAGGGCCACGAGCGTCAGGAG
>WFPR01000064.1 GCA_015487455.1 Candidatus Bipolaricaulota bacterium | reverse complement strand
GCCCAAGCCCGAGCCCAACCACAAGGGCGATCGCGAGCCCGGGCGGGAGCGGCCCCGCCCCCCTCCCTTGGCGCCTCGCCTCCGCGTCCATGGGCGAACGCATTATATCGCCCGACGACGCGTCGAGCTCGACGGGATGGGCGGTTGACCCGCGCTTGGGCCGCGACTATACTTCGGGCATCCCAAGGAGGAGGCTGTGCTCATGAGCATCTTGATCGACGAGACCACCCGCGTGCTCGTCCAGGGGATCACGGGCAGCGAGGGGACGTTCCACACCCAGAAGATGATCGAGTACGGCACGAAGGTCGTGGCGGGGGTGACGCCGGGCAAGGGCGGGACGGAGCATCTGGGCGTCCCCGTCTACGACACCGTGGCCCAGGCCGTCCAGGAGCATCAGGTTGACGCGACGGCGATCTTCGTCCCGGCGCGCTTTGCGGGGGACGCCATCCTCGAGGCCGCGGCCGCGGGGATCCCGCTGATCGTCTGCATCACGGAGCACATCCCGCTCCACACCATGATGCGGGTCTACGAGATCTTGCAGCGTAGGGGCTCGCGGCTCATCGGGCCGAACTGCCCCGGCCTCCTCTCCGCGGGGAAGTCGAAGATCGGGATCATGCCCGGGAACATCTTCACCCCCGGCCCAGTAGGCGTCGTCTCCCGGAGCGGCACCCTCACCTACGAGATCGTCGCCCAGCTCACGCGGGCGGGAATCGGGCAGACGACCGCCGTGGGCATCGGCGGCGACCCCGTCATCGGCAGCTCATTTATCGACATCCTCCAGCTCTTCGAGGAGGACCCCGAGACGAAGCTGGTGGTGCTGGTCGGGGAGATCGGGGGCTCGGACGAGGAGGAGGCCGCCGAGTTTATTGCAGAGAGAATGACGAAGCCCGTGGTGGCCTACATCGCGGGGTTCAGCGCCCCGCCGGGGAAGCGCATGGGCCACGCGGGCGCGATCATCACGGGCTCGTCGGGGACGGCCGAGGCCAAGGCCCAAGCGCTGGAGGCTAAGGGGGTCCCCGTCGGCCGCACGCCCCGGCAGCTGGTCGAGCTGGTCCAAGAGAAGCTTTCGGGATAGCTCCCCCAACCCAAAATGGACGAAGACTCATGGTCTTAAGAGGCTTTCGCGGGATTCTGGGCCTGACGGCCTTGGTTTGGGTCTTCGGGATGGGGGGCTGCGGGCTGCCCGCGGGCTCCTTCCTCTCCCCACCAAACTCCCTCGTGCAGGCCCTGTGGGTTTGGAGCGGAAGCGGAGCGATGGACGGCCCCGCCGACCGGCGGGTCCTCGTCGAGCGCAGCGCGGCGAGCGGCGTGAACGCGCTGTACGTCGACCTCTATCGGGGCACGCCCAACGCCTCCGGGCGCCGGATGTACGAGGACGCAGAAATTGCGGATCTGATCACCCGTGCCCACGCGCAGGGCATCGAGGTCTGGGCGGCGTACGGGGCCCCGGACTGGCCCGCGCTGGGGTGTGACCCGTCCGCCTTCCCGCTCCGGCGGATGGCCGACGTCCTCGGCTACAACCGCGATAACCCCGCGGCCCCCTTGGACGGGGTGATGCTCGACGTCGAGCCGCCGGAGCCCCTCTCCCCGAACGACTATCAAGCCCTCCTCGCGCTCTACGAGTGCCTACGCGATGCCCTTATGGCCGAGGGAATCGCGATGGGGGTGGCGATCCGCTTCTTCTGGGACGATCCCGTGGAGTACCCGGCGGGCTCCGGGAGGGTCAAGCCCGCTTACCAACACATCCTCGACGCGGTGTCGGGACCCGTGGTGGTGATGGGCTACCGGGACTTCGCGGGGACGGCCTGTCCCGATGATGGGCTGATCTGCCTGGACCAAGACGAGATCGCCTATGCGAGCCGCGTGGGCGGGGCCGTTCTCGTGGGGCTGGAGACCGCGAACTGCGCTCCCGGCTGCGGACCGGAGAAGGTCACCTTCTTCGAGGAGGGGCAAGGCGCTCTGAACCGAGAGGCCGCCAAGGTCGTAGCCCACTTTCGGGGCGAGCCCGGCTTCGCGGGGTTTGCCGTTCACGCCTATAGAGATGCTTATCTGCGTGGGCTCCCCGAGTGGCCGAGCACCAATCCGGGCTTTCCCCGGGGTCGCTAGCTAGGGCAGGAACCCGCGGCGGCGGAGCCGCTCGAGGACGCGCTGCGCGTACGCCTCGCCCCCGACCTCGAGGAGCGTCTCGTCCACGGGGGGCAACGGGTCCTGCCAGAGCCACTCCACCCGGAGCCAAAAGCCCGGCAGCACCTCGGAGCGATAGACCCCTTCCTCCCCGCCGAACGCGGGGCGATAGCGCCTTGCCTCGGGCTCGAGGCGGTAGAAGTCGGCCCAGCGGATCTGCGGGTCGATGAGCCAGTACTCGGGCACCCCGGCCTGGGCGTACTCGTAGAACTTCTCGCCCCGGTCGCGGCTCACGCTCTCCGGGGAGACGATCTCCACCACCAAGTCGGGCGGCCCGTCCAGATACGTGTCCTTCAGGCGATCGAGGTGCTCCTTGGCCACGAACAGCAGATCGGGCTCCCGGCCCCGCCGCACCTCCTCGAGCTTCACCTGGAAGGGCGCGCTCAGCACCACGCCCAGATCGTGCAGCTCCGCGTAGCCCTTGATGAGCGTCTCCAAGAAGTGCCGCACCTCTTGATGTCTCCGCGACGCGGGCGAGAGCATCACGACCTCCCCGTCCACCCACTCGGCCCAGGTGTCCTCGTCGAGCCACTCGAGGAACTCCTCATAGCTCATCCTCCGCGCGGGGGCTTCCTTCCCCCCGCCTGCAGGGGCCTCTACTTTGGACTTCGCCATCCCGATCACCGGGGCCAGTATACCGCGGTTGCCCTCCCGCCGCGAAGGGGATACGCTAAGGGCATGGGATTCTCGTGTGGCTTGGTGGGGTTCCCCAACGCGGGGAAGTCGACGCTGTTCAACGCGCTCACGGCGGCGGGCGCCAAGGTGGCCGCCTTCCCGTTCAGCACCATCGACCCCCAGAAGGGCGTCGTCCCCGTCCCCGACGAGCGGCTTGACCACCTGGCCGAGATCTTCCCCGACAAGCGCAAGGTGCCCACCACCCTGGAGTTCATCGACATCGCCGGGCTCGTAAAGGGCGCGCACCGGGGCGAGGGCCTGGGCAATCAATTTCTAGCCGAGATCCGCAACGTGGACGCGATCGCGCACGTAGTGCGTTGCTTTCGCGATCCCGACGTGCCCCACCCCGAGGGCGACGTCGACCCCAAGCGGGACATCGAACTCGTTGAGACGGAGCTACTGCTGAAGGATCTGGAGACGTTCGAGAGGCGCTTAAAAGAGCTCGAGTCCAAGCGGCGCTTGGGCGATAAGGGCGTGGAGAAGGAGCTGGAGCTCTTCCGCAAGCTCACGGAGGCCGTCGGGGCGGGGACGCCCCT
>WFPR01000063.1 GCA_015487455.1 Candidatus Bipolaricaulota bacterium | reverse complement strand
GGCTCCTTGACCGTTAAAGCCGACGCCTTGGCGATCTCGAGCGCGCGGCGGGCGACCTGCTCGATCTCTTGTTCCGTGAGGAAGGGGCTGGCGGCGAAGCCCCAGGCCCCCTTGTAGAGCACCCGAATGCCGAAGCCCTCGTCTTGGTGCTGAGTGAGGGCGGCGACTTGGCCGTTTCTCACCAAGATCCGCTCGGAACGATGCCGCTCCCAGCGGGCGTCGGCGTACTCCGCGCCCTGGGCTTTGAGGGCTTGGAGGGCGGCTTGGAGCGCCTCCTTAACTTGAACTTGAAGCCGCATGCTCTCTATCCCCATCGGAACCTTGGGCCTCCTTTGCCAAGAATCTCTCCATCTCGCGCACGAACTCCTTCGCTCGTTCCAGCGCCTTGCGAGCTCGGGGCTCATCCACACGACCGGGCGTATCATAGTCACCGACCATTCTCAGGTCGAACGCGTCCAGAAGGTAGCGATGCAAGTGATTGGGCACCTTCCCCGGCCGGACCAGGTGTTGACCAAATCCCGCGATTACCCCTGCGTGTTTGGAGAAGGTCAACCCCAGCCGAAGAAGAGCCGCCTCCGCGGCGTAGAACATCGCGTAGTAGCTGCGCGAGGCGGAGAAGCCGTAAAATCCCCGCTCGAGGAGCAATTGAGCCGCTTCCAAGCTCTCCCGCGCTTTCTGAAGCAGGCCTTGAATGTCACGAACCTCAGGGCTCCCCGGGTCTTGCGCCATCAGAGGGTCACGCCCTCCCGCTTAACGTTTAAAAAGAGAGGCGAGCGGCCCTTGAGGAACTCCTCCTCCCCGACGAGGAGCACGGAGAGGACGACGTGGTACTTCAAGGACAGCTCGAAGATCAACCCCGAGAGGCTCTCCCGCTCGGCTAAGGGGTCTTCCACCCGATCGAGCACCACCATCACGTCGACGTCCGACCCCTCGACCGCCTCCTCTCGGGCGTACGACCCATAGAGAACTATCCGCCTCAGGCGCTCACCATAGATCCCTTGCAAAGCTTCTTTAAGCTCTTGCAGCAAAGAGTCAACTCTCCCCTTGGACATCGTCGTCTTCTAGTTTACCCCAAATACGGCCTGCGCCAGTCCCGCGCCGGGACGAGCGTCTCCTTTATAGCCCGCGGGCTGGTCCACCTGACGATATTCAGCCAGAAGCCCGCCTTGTCGTTCGTCCCTGAGTGGCGCGCCCCGCCGAAGGGCTGCCTCCCCACGATCGCCCCGGTCGGCTTGTCATTGATGTAGAAGTTCCCCGCCGCAAATCGTAACACCCTTTCGGCTAAGGCGATCGCTTGACGATCTTTGGCGAAGATCGAGCCCGTAAGCCCATATTCTGTCGCCTCGTCGCAGAGCTTCAGCGTTTGCTCGTACTGATTGTCCGGGTAAACGTAGACGGTCAGCACGGGGCCGAAGATCTCCTCGCAGATGAGCTTGCCGCGCGGGTTCTTCGTCAAGACGACCGTCGGGTGGACGAACCAGCCCTTCTCGTCGCTGTATTCGCCGCCGTAGACGATCTCGTACTCGTCTTGGTGGGCTTTGGCGTGCTCGATGTACCCCACGATCTTCTCGTAGGCGTCTTGGGTGATGACCGCGCCCATGAACACGCTGAGGTCCTCCACGGGGCCCACCTTCAGCTTGGGGAGCTCGTCGAGCATCTTCTGCTGGATCGTGGGCCACAGGCTCTCGGGGACGTACAGGCGCGAGGCGGCGGAGCACTTCTGACCCTGATATTCAAAGGCGCCCCGCAGCGTGTTGGCCACGACCTCCTCGGGATCGGCGGAGGAGTGCACGAAGATGAAGTCCTTCCCGCCCGTCTCGCCCACGATTCGAGGGAAGCTCCGGTAGCGCGGGAGGTTCTGCGCGATCTGCTGCCACAGCTGCACGAGCGTCTCGTAGCTGCCGGTGAAGTGCAGGCCCGCCAGGGCGGGGTGCTGCAGCACGACGTCCCCGTGCCGCCCGGAGAAGGGCACGAACTGCACCACGCCCGGCGGGAGGCCCGCCTCCAGGAGCACCTGCATGATGCGGTAGTTCGCCAGCAAGACGGAGCGGGATGGCTTCCAGAGCGCGACGTTCCCCACGAGCGCGGGGGCCGTCGGCAAATTACCCCCGATCGAGTAGAAGTTGAACGGCGGGATCGCCAGCACGAAGCCCTCCAGGGGGCGCCAATCCAGGCGGTTGACCTCGCCGGGCGCCTGATCGGGCTGCTGCTCGTACAAGAACTGCATGTAGTACGCGTTGAAGCGCCAGAAGTCCACCAGCTCGGCCAGGTCGATCTCGGCTTCGAAGGGCGTCTTGGACTGATTCGCCATGATGGCCGCGATGTTCTCAATCCTCCGGGGGCCGGCCAGCAAATCGGCCGCCCGGCGGAAGACGGCCGCCCGCTGATACCCGTCGAGCGCGGCCCACTCTTTTTGGGCTTCGAGCGCGCCCTCGATCGCCCGCTTTAGCTCTTGTTCCCGTGCGAGATGCACCCGCGCCAGCACCCGCTGATGGTCGTGGGGGCAGCGCACCTCGTAGATCTCGCCCGTCTCGACGGGCTCCCCGTTGATGATCAGGGGGATCTCCTCCGTCCGCGTCTTCAGCTCCTCCAGGGCGTTCAGGAGCCGGTCGCGCTCCGGGGTGCCGGGCGCGTAGCTCCAGATG
>WFPR01000062.1 GCA_015487455.1 Candidatus Bipolaricaulota bacterium | reverse complement strand
CCACCCCTCCGCCTCAGCAGCCTCAGCTTCAGCCCCAGCCCCCGGCGCCGACGCGGGCCCCGGACGGCGCGGTGCTGGCCGTCGAGGACCTCGTGGTGGGCTACTACCGCGACATCCACGTGCTGCAGGGGGTCTCCCTCAAGGCCGGGGCGGGCCAGCTGGTCACGATCATCGGGCCGAACGGCGTGGGCAAGTCGACGCTGCTGAAGGCCGTCTACGGGTTCTTGAAGCCCTTCCGGGGGCGGGTGCGCTATCGCGGTCAAGACATCACGGGGATCGAGCCCCACACGGCGCTGCGGCGCGGCCTCGCCTACATCCCCCAGCGGCGCAACGTCTTCCCCTATCTCAGCGTTCAAGAGAACCTGGAGCTGGGGGCGTGGACCTTCCGCAAGGACAGAGCCCGCATCCGACAAAAGCTTGAGGAGATTTATGAGCGCTTTCCCAACCTCGCCCGGAAGAGGCGGAGGAAGGCGGGGTTCCTCAGCGGGGGCGAGCAGCGGATGGTCGAGCTGGGCCGGGCGCTCATGGCCGACCCTGAGGTGTTCTTGGTCGACGAGCCGACGGCGGGGCTGGCCCCCAAGCTCGCCCAGGAGATCCGCCGCCACCTCCGGGAGCTGACCCGCGAGGGCAAGACGGTCGTCTTGGTCGAGCAGAACATCCGCGAGGCCATCGAGATTTCCGACTACATCTACGTGCTCGATCTGGGGCGCAACAAGGCCGAAGGCCCCCGCGAGGCGTTCCAGGGCGACTTAAAAGCCCTCATCAAGGACTGGCTCTTCTAGGCTCACTCGAATACCCTAAACGACGACTGAGCGTTGACGAGCTCCCTTGAAGTCCGCATAATCCCTCCAAGGGAGGCTTTTTATGATGAAGAAAATCTCGATCTCAAAGTTCAAGGCCGAGTGCTCCAAGCTGCTGGAACAGGCCAGCCGTACAGGGGAATGCTTTGTCATCACCAAGCGAGGGAAGCCGTGGATCCAGATTCTAACGCTTCCCCTAACACCTAAGCCTCGGCCTCTACCGACAAGACGGTGGTTGGGCAGCCTAAAGGGCACCGGCTCCATCGTCCACGACGTGATCGCCCCGGCTTTGGAGGAGGAACGATGGGAAGCCCTCGCCGACGCCGAGACCCGCAACAGCAGGAAGCCCAGCTCAAAACGCTAAGGCTCCTCCTCGACACCCACATCTTTTTATGGGGCCTCCTTGAACCCGAGCGTTTACCCCGCTCCTTCGCGCAGGTTCTGGAGAAGCCCGATGTCGAGCTTTGGGTGTCCCCCATTACAGTCTGGGAAACCCTGTTGCTTGCCGAACGAGGGCGAGTTGTCCTGCACCCAGATCCGATTTCCTGGGTGCGCACCGCTTTGCAGGCCGGGCCCTTCCACGAGGCTCCGCTTACCCACGAGGTCGCCATCCAAAGCCGACTCATCGAACTCCCCCATCAAGACCCCGCTGATCGTTTTCTGGCGGCAACAGCTTTGGTCTACCGCCTAACGCTCATAACCCTCGACGAACGGCTTCTTGAAGCCCCTGAGGTGCCCACCATCCCCTTCCACGCCGCTCGTTGACGTCGCGTCACGCGTGTGCTATCTTTTGCTCGGCAGTACGGCCAACTCAAAACCAGACATTTTGCGAGGAGCGCGTTCGTTCATGCGAGATGTGGCCATCGTCGGCGTCGGCTGCACCCCGTTTCGCCCCCTGACGCCCGAGGTCAACTGGAAGGAGCTGACGTTCCAGGCGGCCGTCCGAGCCTACGAGGACGCCGGGATCGACCCGAGACGGGACGTCGACAGCTTCATCACCTGCGCCGAGGACTTCTGGGAGGGCTTCTCCATCTTCGACGAGTTCACCCCCGACCAGCTAGGGGCCGTCCTGAGGCCGATGCACACCGTCACCGGCGACGGGCTCCTGGGGCTGGCCAACGCCGTCATGCAAATTAAGACGGGCCTCTGCGACGTGGTCGTGGTGGAGGCCCACAGCAAGATCTCCGAGCTGCTGACGTTCGAGCACGTCGTGGAGCTGGCCTTCGACTCCGTCTACGAGGCGCCTCTGAGCCGTGAAAGAGACGTTCACCCCTACTACGTCGCCGGGCTCGAGATGCAGCTCTACCTCCACGAGACGGGCACGACGGAGGAGCAGTGCGCCGCTGTCGTAGTTCAGGACAAGCAGAACGCGCTGCTCAATCCGCTTGCGCCCTACGGAACCCGTATGAGTGTGGACGACGTGCTCGGCAGCCCTCCCCTCTCTGACCCCCTCAAGCGGCTGGAGGTCGCCCCGAGGGCCGACGGCTGCGTGGTGCTCGTCCTGGCTGCGGGGGAGATCGCCGAGCGGCTCTGCGAGGTGCCCATCTACATAGAAGGGATCGGCTGGTGCTCCGAAAGCCCCTGGATCGCCGCCCGGGGCGCGGAGGCCCTCTACGCGAAGAGGGCCGCTCAAATGGCTTATGAGCAGGCGGGCATCACGAACCCGCTGCAGCAGATCGACTTCGCGGAAGTGGACGACAGGTTCGCGTTCAAGCTGCTGCAGCACGTAGAGGCGCTGGGCTTGGCCCACCCCGGCCAGGCCGGGAAGCTGCTCCTGGACGGGATGTTCTCCCGAGACGGGGAGCTGCCCGTCAACCCGAGCGGCGGCTGCCTGGGCGCCGGGGACCTCATCGAGGCGGGGGGCCTGGCCCGCGCCCTGGAGGTCGTGCTCCAGCTGCGGGGCGAGGCGGGGGCCCGGCAGCTGCCCGACGTCGAGACGGGCGTGGCCCTCTCGTGGCGGGGCGTCCCCCACGGGACGGGGGCCGTGGCCGTCTTCCGCCGGAGGTCGTAGCGATGATCCCGAAATCTGACCTGCGGAAGCCCAGGCGGGATGTGGCCGTCGTCGGGGCCGGGATGACGGTCTTCGCCCGCCGGCTCCAGGAGACGGGCAAGGAGATGGCCTGGGAGGCGGCCAAGCAGGCGCTCGACCAGGCCGGGCTCACGCTCGACGACGTCGACGCCGTGATCGTCGGGACGGCCCCCGACGCCTTCGACGGCGTCCACAAGAAGGGCGAGTGGCTCCTCGACGGGGCGGGCGGCAGCGGAAAGCCGTTCATGCGGGTGTTCACGGGCGGCGGGACCGCCGTCATGACCCCGATCGTGGGCTGGTGGCACGTCGCTTCGGGGCTGTTCGACACGGTCTTGGTCGTCAACGAGGAGAAGATGAGCAGCGTCCGCCCCCACGCCCAGAGCGCCTTCGCCCACATCTGGGACCCCATCTTGGATCGCCCCTTGAAGCCCAATCTCGTCTGGATCTTCGCCATGGAGATGCAGCGCTACATGTGGACGTACAACGTCCGCTACGAGGACATCGCCCTGGTGGCCGTCAAGAACAAGCGAAACGCCGTGGGCCACCCCTGCGCCCAGCTCGCCGACCCCGACATCACCCTCGAGGACGTGCTGAACTCGGAGCCGCTGGCCCTGCCCGTCCGGCGGTTGGACATCAGCCCGCCCTCCGACGGCGCCGCGGCCGTCGTCCTGACGCGGGAGGAGATCGCCTACGAGCTGACGGACGCGCCCGTGTTCATCGAGGGGGTCGGCTGGTGCATCGACACCACGATGTGGACCAATCGGGATCTGGCGTTCCCCAAGTTCGTGGCGCGCGCGGCCAAGATGGCCTACGACATGGCCGGGATCAAGGACCCCCGCAAGGAGATCGACATCGCCGAGCCCTACGACCCCTTCGACTACAAGGAGCTTCAGCACCTGGAGGCGCTGGGGCTGGCCGAGCCCGGCGAGGCCGCGATCCTGACGCGGGAGGGCAAGACGCAACGGGACGGGGAGCTGCCCGTCTGCCCCAGCGGCGGCCTCCTGGGCGTGGGGAACCCCATTGCCGCCACGCTGGGGATCAAGATCGGGGAGCTGTACTGGCAGCTCTCCCGGCAGGCGGGACCCCGCCAGGTCAAGAAGGACGCGCGGACGGGCGTGGCCCAAGCCTGGGGGGATCTCATGCAGTTCAGCAGCGTCGTCGTGATGAGGAGGCGATAGCCCGATGGCCCACGAGCCCCGCACGCAAACCCACAACGATGAGCGATTCGGCCCGCCCCCGAACCCTCAGGGCCGACGGCTCTCGGCCCAGGAGGAAGCTCAACTCCCCCATATCATCGCGAAGCCGCGGGCGAGGTACGCCTGGGCCGCCGGGATCGCCATCAGCGCGTTCTTAGAGGGCCTCAAGCGGGGGAAGATCTTAGGCCGCAAGTGCGTCGGCTGCGGCCGGGTGCTGGTGCCGCCGCGGATGTTCTGCGAGCGGTGCTTCCGCCCCACGGACGAGTGGGTCGAGCTGCCGGGCACGGGCGTCGTCGAGACGTTCTCCGTCTCGTACATCGACACCGACGCCAACCGCGTTGAAGAGCCCATCCTGGTGGGCACGATCGCGCTCGACGGCGCGCCGCCCCACTGCGGCTTCATGCACTACTTCGGCGAGGTCTCCCCTGAAGAGCTCCACATCGGGATGCCCGTCGAGCCCGTCTGGAAGCCCGAGGGCGAGCGCGTCGGGTCCATCTTGGACATCCGGTACTTCCGCCCGAGGGGGCGATAAGGCTATGGCCTTCTTCGAGCCCATGCAGAAGGCGACGGAGCCCCGGCACTGGCTCGGCGACATGGAGGCCGACCACTACTTTTACGGCGCCGGGGTGATGGGCCAGCGCTTCTTCGAGGCGCTGCGCGACGAGGGGAAGCTCTTGGGCTCGCGCTGCGAGCGGTGCGACTGGACGTACGTGCCGCCCCGTCTGTACTGCGAGCGCTGCTTCGCGGAGCTCAAAGAGCTTCGGGACGTGGGCCTGCGCGGGCGGGTGAAGGCGTTCACCGTGGTGTACGTGAACAAGCAGGGGGAGCCCCTCGACCCGCCGGAGGTCTTCGCGCTCATCGAGTTCGGCCCCAACATCACGCCCTTCCTGCACAAGCTGGGCGACGCCCCGCCCGAGCGCGTTCACGTCGGGATGGTCGTCGAGGCCGTGCTGAAGCCGCCAGCCGAGCGCGAGGGGAAGATCACGGACATCCGTTATTTTAGGCCCATATAGCGCAATCAGCCCTGGCCCACTACCTCGTAGTGAACCACACGAGGTTCAAACTCCAACAAGAACTCCTCGTCCTCAGGATAGTACTTCGCAGCTTCCACGTCCTCACCCGCGAAGCGGCGAACGGCCTCCCAGCTTTCCCAAAACGTCAGCGTGAGGAAATGGGTGACGGCCCCTTCACGTCGCTCTAATATGTAAACCCCGCGGTTCCCTTCCACGCTTTTGTAGTCAGGGATCGCACGGTCGTTCAGGAACGCGCGATAAGCGTCGGCTTTACTCGTCGGCACCCGACCATGCCAAATGCGCACAATCATGGCTCCAGCTTTGGCTAAAGCCCCAACTGATCGGCGATCCCCTGCATTGCTTCTAGAACCGTCCGGATGTGCTCCTCGAGGGGCACGCCCAGCTCTTGGGCGCCGCGCTCGATGTCCTGACGGTTGACCCCCCGCGCGAACGACTTGTCGTTCCACTTCTTCAGGACGGACTCCACGGTCACCTCGGCGAGCTTCTTGTTCGGGCGCACCAGGGCCACGGCCACGATCAGCCCCGTCAGCTCATCACAGGCGTAGAGCGCCTTGGCCATCCGCGTCCGGCGGGGGACGCCCGTGTAGTCCGCGTGCCCCAGGATGGCCTCACAGACGTCCTCCGGGTAGCCCTTCTCCCTCAGGAGTCGGACGCCCCAGCTCGGGTGGCCCTCCGTGGGGCTGTGCTCCTTGTTGGGGAACTTCTCGTAGTCGAAGTCGTGCAGCAGGCCCGTGATGCCCCACTTCTCCTCGTCCTCCCCGAACTTGCGGGCGTAGGCCCGCATCGCCGCCTCGACGGCCAGCATGTGCTTGATGAGGTTCTCGTTCTTGGTGTGCTCGCGGACGAGCGCGAGCGCCTCCTCGCGGTCGAGCCGCATGGGCGTGAATCCCCCCCTTCCCGCGTGCTCACAAGTCCAGCGCCATCTGCCTAGGCTTCTTCTCGGCCCTTGTGACTCCCGCTTCTTCTGCCTTCCCTTTGGGAGCGTTCGAGGGCTGGCCCTGGGCGAGCAGGGGCAGCTCGGCCTCCGCTCGGGCTTCCTTCCCGACCCCGACGCCGGGGTCGCCCCTCAGGGGGGAGCGGGCGGCTCGGGTGCACAGCTCGTGCGCCCGGCGGATGGGCTCCGGCAGCTTGTGCCCCTTCGCGAGCTCCAGCACGAGCCGCACGGCCATGGTCAGATCCACCTTGTGCCCGATCGAGACGTACAGGGGGTCGGCCCGCTCGTGGGTCTTGACGGCCATCCCGATCACGTCGCCCGTCTCGGGGTCGCGGACAGGCCGCGTCTCGCCCTCCCCCATGCCCTTCACATCAACGCGCCCGTAGAGCAGCCGCTTGATGACCCCCACGGTCGGGTGGTCCAGCAGCACGCCCAGATGCGACGCGATCCCCGCGTGGCGCGGGTGCAGGATCCCGCTGCCGTCCACCAAAATCACCTCGGCCAGCCGGTTCCTCTCGCGCACCCGCCGGAGCAGGGGCAGCAGCACCGGCAGCTCGCGGAACGCCAAGTACGTCGGGATGTACGGGAACGCGACCTCACAGCGGTGGGTCTCGGCCGCGAGCGGGCGCAGGGTCCCCCGCGCCACGCTCACGTAGGCGCCGACGCCCTCCCACGGCCCCGGGTACGAGAGGTCCACGCCGCCCACGGCGTGGACGTCGTCTAGGCTCAAGGCGGGCTCCTTGACGACGCGGGCGGCCAGCTCCTCTTGCAGCCTTCTCAGCTTCTCCAGCGGCCTGTCCGTCTTGAACCCGTGGAACGCGTAGCGCTTGAGATCGGGGATCCGCCCGTCGCGGACGGGGATGCCCTCGCGCCGGAGGCGCTTGATTTTCTCGTCGGAGCCGCCCGGCCCGCTGTACTCGCCCACCCGCCCGTCGCTGTGCACCACCTTGTAGCAGGGGTAGACGTCGGGCTCTGGGTTGTCCGCGAGGATCTGCCCGACGGCCCGCGCCGCCCGCGCGTCCCCCAGCGCCAGGGCCAGCGCCCGGTACGTCGTGACCCGGCCCTTGGGGATCTGCTTGAGGAGCGCCAGCGTGTAGGCGCGCAGGTCCACATGCAAAAGCTCATCCAGGCCGCGCTCGCCGTAGAGGGCCATGTCGGGGCGATTCTAAGGCGCGCGGGGCTTGGGGATCAAGCGTCGATGGGCTATCATCTCCCCGAGGTGATCGCGAATGCCGTTGACCCGACTACCCGAGCGCATCATCATCACGTCGTTGTACTGCCCCTTCTGCGAGGGGGTGGGGCGGCTGTACCGCAAGCCCGAGGGGGAGCGGCCCACGGAGGCTCCCGGCCCCGATCTCGCGTACTGTTACACGCTTCGCTGCCCTCAGTGCGGGGAGATCGAGTTCTGGGGGCAAATCAAGGGCAGGGGGCGGACAGCGGCTTCCGAAGCCCCCTCCTCTTGACTTTCGCCGGGATCTGCCCTATAATTCGGCCAATCCCAAGGGGGAAGGAGGGGGAGTTCCATGAACAAGGCCGAATTCGTGGACCAGCTGGCCAAGAAGACCAAGCTGCCGAAGAAGGAGGTCCGCGCGGCCGTCGACGCCGCCCTGGAACTGATCATCGACGCCTGCGCCAAGAAGGACAAGGTCACCTTCACGGGCTTCGGCACCTTTGAGGCGCGCCAGCAGAAGGCCACCACCCGCATCAACCCCCAGACCGGCCGCAAGATGCAGGTGCCCGCCAAGCTGGTCCCGAAGTTCCGCCCCGGCAAGGCGTTCAAGGAGGCCTTGGCCCGGGGGCGCTAAGCCCAGCCCAGCCGCTTTCCTGACCCACACGATCGATGGACGGACGACCGGGGCGCCCGCCGACGTCGAAGGCGAAGGGGAGGGCGCTCCGGTCGCCTTCTGCCTCGCTTTAAGCGACATGGGCGTCGACCTGCTCTTCGTCAACGGGGTCGTGCTCCCCGCGGCCGCCGACGGGGGTTGGAGGAGGGCGGAGGCGCTGGCCGTCGGCGGCGGGCGCGTCGTCGCGCTCGGGCCCGCGGAGGAGCTCCAAGCGCTCGCCGATGGGCGCACCCGGATCGTCGACTTGCAAGGCCGGGCGCTGCTCCCCGGCTTCATCGACGCCCACACCCACTTGATCTCCGAGGGGCTCAAGGAGACGGGCTTCTACCTCGACTTGTCGACGGCGGGCTCGCTCGGCGAGCTGCTCGAGCGGGTGCGCGAGGCCGTCAGGCGGCGCGGGCCGGGGGCGTGGGTGCTGGGCCGCGGCTGGGACGAGGCCCGCTGGCCCGAGCCCGAACGGCGCCTCCCCACCCGCGAGGATCTGGACGACCTCGCGCCCCAGAGCCCCGTGGCCCTCGTCCGCGTCGACGGGCACATCTTGGTGGCCAACACCCAAGCCCTTCGGCACGTGCCCCCCGACGTCCCCGAGGACGAGGTCGATCCGGTGCGGGGCCAGCTCCGCGAGCGGGCCGCGTGGGCCCTGCTGCGGCGGCTGAAGCCCCCCTTGGACGAGCTGATCGACGCCGTGGGCGCCGCCCAGCGCCGGGCGCACGCGCTGGGCGTCACGGCCGTCCACGACGTCGTCTCGTCGAGGGAGCAGCTGCGGGCGTACGCGCGCCTGAAGCGCCTCGGGAGGCTCACGCTGCGGGTGCGGCTCAACCCCGTCGTCGAGCTGCTGGACGCGCTCGTCGAGGCGGGCCTGGAGACGGGCTTCGGCGACGCGTGGCTGCACCTGGGGGCGATCAAGCTCTTCGCCGACGGCTCGATCGGGGCGCGCAACGCCGCTTTTGGGGAGCCCTACGCCGACGAGCCCGCCAGCCGGGGCAAGCTCAACTACCCCCAAGACGAGCTGGACCGGCTCGTGAAGGAAGCCCGGGAGGCGGGCTTCCCGCTCATGATCCACGCGATCGGTGACCGGGCGATCGAGGCGGCGCTCACGGCGTTGGAGCGCGCGGGCGTCATGCCCGAGGATCGCGCCCGGATCGAGCACTTCGAGCTGCCCACGGAGGGGCAGCTCGAGAAGGCAGCGGAGCTGGGCGTGGTCGCGTCGATGCAGCCCAACTTCGTGCGGTGGAGCGGCCCCGGCGGGCTTTATGAGCGGCGCCTGGGCCCGGAGCGGGACCGCCGCATCGACCCCCACCGTCGGGTTGTAGACGCGAAAATTCCGCTGGCCTTCGGCTCCGACATGATGCCCTTCGGGCCGCTGTACGGCGTGCATTGCGCGGTGAACGCGCCGCACCCCGACCAGCGCCTGAGCGTCGAGGAGGCGCTCAACGCGTACACCCGGGGCGCGGCCTACGCGGGCTTCCAGGAGCACGAACTGGGCTCGCTGGAGCCCGGGAAGTGGGCCGATTTGGTCGTGCTGAGCGACGACCCCACCCGCTGTCCCCCCGAGGCGCTCAAGGACCTCCGCGTCGTGGAGACGTACGTGGCCGGGAGGCGGGTGTTTCCGCTCTAAGCCCGGGCACCGGGACCAGTGAGCTTGCGCATGCGCGGATCGAGGGCATCCCGCAGCCCGTCCCCCAACAGGTTGAAGCCCAGCACGAGCAGGAAGATTGCCAGCCCTGGGAAGAGCGTCAGATGGGGTGCGACCCGGATGAAGACACGACCTTTGCTGAGCATCGTTCCCCACTCGGGGGTCGGCGGCTGGGCTCCCAGTCCCAGGAAGCCTAGCCCCGCGGCCCAGAGGATGGCCGTAGCGATTTGCAGGGTCGACTGGACGAGGATCGGGCCGAGGCAGTTCGGCAGGAGATGCCGAAAGATGATGCGTCCGTCGCTGGCACCGAGCGCCCGCGCCGCCAGCACGTACTCCTGCTCCTTGAGGGTCAGGATCGAGCCACGGACCAACCGCACGTAGATGGGCACCGAGGCGATCCCAACGGCGATCATCACATTCTCCAGCCCGACGCCGAGCACGGCCACGATGGCGATCGCCAGCAGGATGCCGGGAAACGCCAGCATAATGTCGACCAAGCGCTGAACGAGGAGGTCAAATCGCCCTCCATAGTAGCCAGAGAGAGCTCCTAGCGGGACACCTAACGCTACCCCGATGCCGACGGCGATCAGACCGATGAGCATCGAGATGCGGGCTCCCCAGAGGAGACGACTCAGGAGGTCCCGACCTAACTCGTCCGTTCCCAGCGGGTGTTCCCAGGAAGGGGGCTGGCGACGCTCCCGCAGCGAGGCGTCCGTCGGGTCATAGGGCGCGAGCCAAGGGGCCAGAATCGCACAGACCGTAAAGATCCCCACGATCAGCAACCCCAGGAGCGCCAAGCGGTGACGGCCCAGCCGCCGCAGCGCTCGGCGCAGCTCCCCAGCTGCCCGCCGCCTCTCGAGCCCGGGAGCCCCTTCGCGTTGTGGTTTCCACTTCCCGGCCCGCGTGGGCTCCACGGCGGTGACGGCGGGGTCCCCGAAGGACGAACGCTCGCGCTCACTCATAACGGATCCTCGGATCAAGCCAAGCGTACACGAGGTCGACGATCAGGTTGAGGATCACGAAGGTGGTGGCCAGCAGCAGCACCACCCCCTGGACGACGGGGTAGTCCCGTGCCAGGATCGACTCGACGACCAAGCGCCCCACCCCCGGCCAGGCGAAGACCGTCTCGGTGAGCACAGCTCCGCTGAGCAAGGTTCCTAGCTGGAGCCCTAGCACCGTCACCACGGGGATGAAGGCGTTCTTGAGCGCGTGCCTCAGGATCACGACGCGTTCGGGTACCCCCTTGGCCCGCGCCGTCTGAACGTAGTCTTGGGTGAGGACCTCCAGCATCGAGGAACGGGTCATCCGGGCGATCAGGGCCGCGGAGGCCGTTCCCAGGGTGACCGCAGGCAACACCAGATGGGCTAGCGTCCCCCGCCCGGTGGCGGGGAGCCAGCCCAGCTGGACGGAGAAGAGCAGCATCAGCATCAGCCCCAGCCAAAAGACCGGGATCGAGACGCCGAAGAGGGCCACAAGCATGCTGAAGTTGTCGAAGAGCGAGTAGGGCCGCACCGCGGAGATGATCCCCGCTGGGATCCCGATGAGGGCGGCGACGACCAAGGCCGCCAGCGCCAGCTCAAGCGTGTGCGGGAACCTCGCCCACAGCTCCTCCCAGACGGGCTGCCGGGTGCGGGTGGAGATCCCCAGGTCCCCTTGCAACAGCCGCCCCAGGAAGGTGATGTACTGGACAGGCAAGGGCTGGTCGAGCCCAAACTCCCGACGGACCTGTTCGACGAACTCCGGCGTGGCCTGCACCCCGGCGATCGCCACCGCCGGGTCGCCGGGGAGGAGTCGCACCATCAGGAACACAAAGGTCACCGCCCCCAACAGCGTGGGGAGGGTGAGCAGCAGCCTCCAGACCACGTACCGCCACATGGCCTTGCCCTTGTCGCTCAAGCATAAAACGAGGGCGGGCTCGGCCTATCCGGCAGACCGGGCCCGCGCCTCTCCCCGCTCGAGTGCTCGGTCAAACCGTCCCGTCCCAATGCGCTTGCCTGAAGGGGCTCAGGGCTGTTCGAGCCAGGCTTCAGTGGCCAGGATGTACTCCCGTGGGTGGTGGATCAGGCCTTGAACTCCTTTGCGGACGGCGTTCACCTGAACCTCACTGTAGAGGAAGAGCCAGGGGGCGTCGTTCCAAATGATCTCGATGACGCGCTTGTAGAGCGCAGCACGGCGCTCGGGATCGGGAGTCACCCGCGCCTCGTCGAGCAAGCGGTCGACCTCCTCGTTCTTGTAATAGCTGAGGTGCCAGCCGACCGGCGGCCACTCGCCGGAGTGGAAGAGCGGGTACAGGCAGTAGTCCGCGTCGTTGGTGACGCAACCCCACCCCAGGAGGTACATGTCGTGGACGGCTTCTTCCGGCGGCTTGCGCAGGGTGGCCAGGTACGTAGCCCACTCCAGGGTGATCAGCTCGGCCTCGACACCACACTCCTTGAGCTGAGCCTGAACCGCCTCAGCGATGGCCGCGTCCATAAGATAACGTCCGGTGGGGTGATAGAGGTTGACCTTGAAGCCGTCGGGATAACCCGCCTCAGCCAGCAGCTCCTTAGCCCGCTCCGGGTCGTACTCATAGGGGGTCATAGGGGAATAGCCGAAGATGCCCGGCGAGAACGGCGCATCGGACACCCGCCCAACCCCCTCAAGCACGAACTCCACAAGGGCTTCCTTGTCGACGCAGTAGTTGAGCGCCCGGCGCACCCGCACGTCGGTGAACGGCGCCTTTTGGTTGTTGAAGCCGATGTAGATGGTGCGAACGCTCGGCACCTTGAGCACCTCAATGTCGGGGTCAGCCTCAAGCCGGGGGATATCCGCCGGGGGTACCCGCATGATCGCGTGGACCTCGCCCGCCTCCAGGGCTACCACCCGGGCGGCGTCCTCCGGAATGAACCTAAACATCACCTCATCGAGGTAGGGCAGCCCCGCCTCCCAGTAGTCCGGGTTGCGCTCCAGCAGGATCGACTCGCCCCGTGTCCACGTCTTCATCTTAAAGTGGCCAGTGCCCACGGGGTTCGTTTCGATGCCGGAGCCCAGCTCCTGGACGGCCGTGGGGCTAAGCATTCCAATGAAGCTGTGGGAGAGGTGGGCCAGCATCGGGGCGAAGGGTTGGTCCGTCGTAAGTCGGACGGTGTACTCGTCCAGGACCTCGACGTCGGTGATCCGAGCGATCAAGAAACGGAAGGGCGCCTTGCTCTCGGGATCAAGGAAGCGATCGAGGTTAAACTTGACCGCCTCAGCGTTGAAGGGTGTCCCGTCGTGAAAGGTGATCCCCCGGCGCAGCCTGAGCGTCCAGACCCGCCCGTCCTCCGAGACCTCGTAGCTCTCCACCAGCTCGGGGACGATGTTGCCCTGAAGGTCGACGGTGAAGAGCGTTTGAGTAATGTGTTCCGAGACCATAGCGGCCGGAGCGGAGGCCATCCGGATGGTGTCAAGGTTCTCCGGCTCGACCCCCATGCCCAACACCACCCGCCCACCACGCTTGGGCTCCTGAGCCTCCAGCGCGCCCAGGATCCCCAACCCGACCACGACCAACGTCAACCCGACTACCCGGCTGAGCCGCCGCACGCTTCCACCCCCCCTTAAAGGATTTTCGCCCCTTCTCCCGGCTGCACCTGTGTGCCTCGCAATTGCTGCATTATAGCCTTCAAGGACCGTCTATGTCTAGATCCCCCCGAGGGTGATCCTCCCCTGACACGACAGAGGAGACAGGGGAGCTTTGATTCACTTGATCCATCGGGATCGTTCCGCTACAGTGGGTGTGCGATGAAGGCGATCGTGCTCTGCGCCGGGGAGGGGACGCGGCTGCGCCCCCTGACGCACACGAGCGCCAAGCACCTGATCCCCGTCGCGAACCGGCCCGTGATCGAGTACACCCTGGACGCGCTGCGGGAGGCGGGCCTCCGCGACGTCGGCATCGTGGTGAGCCCTAATGTTGAAGAAGAGTTCCGCGCGGCGCTGGGGGACGGCTCGCGCTTCGGGCTTCAGTTAAGCTATATTATTCAGGAGCGGCCCAGGGGGCTGGCCCACGCCGTTCAGTGCGCCCGCGAGTTCGTCGGCGACGAGCCCTTCCTCGTGTATTTGGGGGACAACCTGCTGGAGCAGGGCGTCAAGGCGTTCGTGCAGGCGTTCGAGGGGGGCGACGCGAACGCCCTGCTGCTCCTGGCCGAGGTCGACGACCCCCGCCGCTTCGGCGTCGCCGAGCTGCGCGACGGGCGGATCGTTCGCCTGGTCGAAAAGCCCAAGGAGCCCCCGAGCCACCTCGCCATCGTGGGCGTCTATCTCTTCGACCGGCACATCTTCGAGGCCATCCAGAGCATAAAACCCTCGGCCCGCGGCGAGCTGGAGCTCACCGACGCCGTCCAAGCCCTCATCGAACGAGGCCATCGGGTGAAGCCCTATCTGTTGAAGGGCTGGTGGAAGGACGTGGGCTTGCCCGAGGACATGCTCGACGCGAACCGCCTCTTGCTGGAGACGCTCGAGCCCCGGATCGAGTCGCCCGTCCCCGAGGACTCCAGGGTGATCGGGCGGGTGGCGATCGCTCCGGGCGTCACCATTGAGCGGAGCGAGCTGCGGGGGCCGCTCGTCGTCGGCCCCGGCGCGGTCATTCGGGATTCGTTCGTCGGGCCGTTCACGGCCCTCGACCGGAACGTGGTCATCGAGGAGAGCGAGATCGAGTACAGCATCGTGATGGCCGGGGCCACCATTCGGGGGACGGGCCGCATCGACCACAGCCTCATCGGGCGCAACGTCGTCATCGGGCGCAACGAGCGCCCCCCCGAGACGTACCAGTTCGTGATCGGCGACAACAGCCGCGTGCAGCTCATCTGACTCATTTGAGACGAGACGGGAAGAGAAGAAAAGGAGGGGGTGCGGGATGCGGACGACGCTGACGGTGATCAAGGCGGACATCGGGGCGGTGGGCGGCCACCTCCGGCCCAGCGAGGCCGTGGTGGAGCGCGTCCGGGAGCACGTCGAGAGGGAGGGCGAGGGGCTCGTGCTCGACGCCCACGTGAGCTACACCGGCGACGACATCGCCATTTTGATGAGCCACGCGCGCGGCGCGGGGGACCCCGACGTCCACCGCCTGGCGTGGGAGGCGTTCCGCGCGGGGACGGAGGTCGCGAAAGCCCAAGGGCTCTACGGCGCCGGCCAAGATCTGCTGAGGGACGCCTTCGCGGGCAACGTCCGGGGCCTGGGGCCCGCGGTGGCGGAGCTGGAGTTCGACGAGCGCCCGAACGAGCCGTTCTTGCTGTTCGTCGCCGACAAGACGGAGCCCGGCTCGTACAACCTCCCGCTGTACCTCGCGTTCGCGGACCCGATGCACTGCCCGGGCCTCATGCTCAGCCCCAACATGGCCAAGGGCTTCTCGTTCGTGATCATGGACGTCAACCACACCGAGGGGGACCGGGTCGTCGAGCTGAACGCCCCTGAGGATCTCTACGACATCGCGGCCCTGCTGCGCGACACCCACCGCTTCGTGGTCGAAAAGATTTACTCGAGGACGACCGGCGAGCCCTGCGTGGCCGTGAGCACCACGCGGCTGCACAACATCGCGGGCAAGTACGTCGGCAAGGACGACCCCGTGATGCTCGTCCGGGTCCAGTCGCAGTTCCCCGCGACGGGCGAGGTGATCGCGCCCTTCGCCCTGGCTCACTACGTCTCGGGGGACCTGAGGGGCAGCCACAACGTGGCCCTCATGCCCGTCCCGAGCAACACCCCCGTCGCGTACTTCGACGGCCCGTCGCTGGTCTCGTGCCTGGCGTTCTGCGTCCACGAGGGGAAGCTCACGGAGCCCGTCGACGTCTTCGCCCACCCGTTCTGGGACACGATCCGTCAAAAGGCCGCCGACAAGACGCTGGAGATGCGCCGCCAGGGCTTCGTGGGCCCGGCGATGGTCGGCTTCGAGGAGCTGGAGTACGGCGGGATCACCGAGCGCTTGAAGAAGCTCGACGAGCGGTTCGTGGTGCGCGAGCCCCAGCCTCAACCTCAGCCTCAGCCCGAGACCACCCCATGAGCGAGCTAAACACGAACGCGAACGCTACCGTCAAAGCAGCCTGGGCGCGGGGGGCGCTCGCGCGGGTGCTCTGGGACGAGGCCCAGATTCAACAACGGGTGCGCGAGCTGGGCGCCGAGATCGCCCGCGACTACCAAGCGCTCTTAGGCGAGGCGCTCCTCGAGGAGCCCCCCCTGATCGTGGGGATCTTCCGGGGGGCGATCGTCTTCTTGGCGGATCTGATGCGGGCGATGCCGATCCCGGTCGAGGTCGACTACGTCCAGCTCTACAGCTACGGGAAGGGCGCCGAGGCGGGGGAGATCCAGCTGCTCCGCGACCTGGGGACGCCCGCCCAGGGGCGGCACGTCCTGCTCGTCGAGGACATCGTCGACACCGGCCAGACGCTCGAGTTCTTGAGGGAACACTTGGAAGCGCGGGGGGCCGCCTCGCTTAGGGTCTGCGCGCTCATCGACAAGAGGCCCCGGCGGCGGGTGCCCGTCCAGCTGGACTACGTCGGGTTCGTGCTCGAGGAGGACGCGTTCGTGGTCGGCTACGGGCTCGACTACGCCGAGCGCTACCGCAACCTGCCCTTCGTCGCGGCCCTCAAGCCCGAAGCCGTCCGTCGGGCTTAAACGCGAAGGCGACCCCAAAAGCGGGACCATGGGCCTCAACGTAAACGTAAACGCAAACGCGAACGCGAGCGCGCAGGACGTGTACGTGCTGGGGATCGAGACGTCGTGCGACGAGACGGCGGCGGCCGTGCTGCGCGGCGGCCGCCAAATCCTCTCGAACGTCGTCTACTCGCAGGCCAAGCTGCACGAGAAGTACGGCGGCGTCGTCCCCGAGGTCGCCTCCCGCGACCACCTGAAGAAGCTGCCCTATGTTTTGGACGAGGCGCTGGAGCGGGCCGGCGTGCGGCTTGAGGAGGTCGGGCTGATCGGGGCGACGCGGGGGCCGGGGCTCGTCGGGGCGCTGCT
>WFPR01000061.1 GCA_015487455.1 Candidatus Bipolaricaulota bacterium | reverse complement strand
CGCGAAGAGGGGGAGGGGGGCGGCTGAACGGTGTTCGAGGGCATCCTTGAGGCGTTCACCATCCCCGAGGTCCGCAAGCGGGTTCTGTTCACGCTGGGGGCCTTCGCGATCTTCCGCTTCGGGGCCTGGATCCCGGTCCCCGGGGTGGACGTCGTCCAGCTGCAGCAGTTCTTCGAGCAGGCGCTCGGGACGGGGCTGTTGGGCTTCGTGAACCTCTTCACGGGGCAGGCGTTCGAGAACTTCTCGATCTTCGCCCTGGGCGTGATCCCCTACATCAACGCCTCGATCATCATGAGCCTGCTCCAGGCCGTCATCCCCTACCTCAAGGAGCTGCAGAAGCAGGGGGACGAGGGGCGGCGGATCATCAACCGCTACGTGCGCTACGGGACGGTCGGGCTGGCGCTGCTGCAGGCGATGGGCGTCAGCTACGTGATCGTGAACCAGGGGCTGCTCCTGCCGGGCGAGTCCCCCGTCCTCTTCTACTTCACGTCCATCATCGCGCTCACGACGGGGACGATGTTCCTGATGTGGCTGGGGGAGCGGATCACGGAGAACGGGATCGGCCGCGGGGTTTCGATGATCATCATGGCCGGGATCTTGGCGGGCTACCCCGGGCTGATCAGCGACGCCGTCATCCAGTTCGGCCCCGGCGGCGGCGTCCACCCGCTGTGGGCCCTGGTGCTGCTCGTCATGTTCGTGGCCGTGGTGCTGGGCGTGGTGCTGGTGCAGCTGGGCGCCCGGCGCGTGGAAATTCAATACGCCAAGCGGGTGGTCCGCGGCCGGGTCTACGGCGGCCAGAGCACCTACATCCCGTTCATGGTGAACCAGGGGGGCGTGATCCCGATCATCTTCGCAGCGGCGATCCTGACCCTGCCGCAGACGGTCCTCGGGCTGCCCGCGGTCCAGGACGCCCTCGCGGGCGCCCCCGGCTTCCTCCAAGATCTGGCGTTCAGCCTGCAGGGGAGCGGCTGGCTGTACCTCACGCTCTACGGCCTCCTGATCTTCTTCTTCACGTACTTCTACAGCGCGATCGTCTTCAACCCCCAAGATCTCGCGGACAACCTGAGGCGCTGGGGCGGGTTCATCCCCGGCGTCCGGCCCGGGCGGCCCACGGCGGAGTATTTGGAGCGCATCCAGAACCGCCTGCTGGCCATCGGCGGCCTCTTTTTGGTGATCATCGCCCTCCTCCCCTACGTCGTGGTGAACTTGAGCGGCCTCCAGATCGCGTTCGCCCTGGGCGGCACCTCCATTCTCATCGCCGTCGGCGTGGCCGTGGACACCATCAAGCAGATCGAGGCCCACATGGTCGAGCGCCACTACGAGAGCTTGATCCGCAAGGGGGCCGTGCTGGGGAGGAAGCTCTAGCGCGATGGCGATGGGGAAGCGGATCGTGCTGCTGGGGCCGCCGGGGGCGGGCAAGGGCACCCAGGCCGAACGGCTCTCGGAGCGATTTAAGCTGCCGCGCATCGTCACCGGAGATCTCCTGAGGGCGGCGGTGCGCGACGGGACGCCCCTGGGCCGGAAGGCCAAGGCGTTCATGGACCGCGGGGAGCTCGTCCCCGACGAGCTGGTCGTCGAGCTGATCCGAGAGGAGCTGGAGAGGCTCAAGGCGGCGGAGGGCGGGGGCGGAGCGGGCTTCCTGCTCGACGGCTTCCCCCGCAACGTCGCGCAGGCCGAAGCGCTCGAGCGGATCACGCCTATAGATCTGGTGGTGCTCCTCGACGTCCCCAAGGCCGAGGTCGTCCGGCGGTTGAGCGCCCGGCGGATCTGCCCCCAATGTCAGCGCGTGTACAACCTCATTACGAACCCCCCACGGCGCGACGAGGTGTGCGACGTCTGCGGGGCGGCGCTGGTCCAGCGCTCGGACGACCGCCCCGAGGTGGTCGCAAAGCGCTACGAGCTTCAGTATAATCAAGAAGCCAAGCCCCTGATCGACTTCTATCGTCGGCGTGGCCTCCTCGTCTCCGTCGACGGGAACGCCCCCATTGACGAGGTCTTTCGGCGCCTGGTGGCGGTCATCGAGGCGCACGACGGGGTCAGCCGCGAGGCCAGGCCGACGGCACGGGCGTAGCGCTGTAGAAGGTAAAAGGCGCTTGGCCATGATCCCGCTGAAGACGGGCAGCGAGATCGAGATTCTGAGGGAGAACGCGCGGATCGTGCGGGCAATTCTGCAGGAGCTGATCCGCGCGGCCCGGCCCGGCGTGACGACCAAGGCGCTGGACCGCCTGGCCGAGCGGCTCATCCGCGAGGCCGGGGCCACGCCGGCGTTCAAGGGCTACAAGGGCTATCCGGCGACGATCTGCACCTCGATCAACGAGGAGGTCGTCCACGGGATCCCGAGCGAGGGGCGGGTGCTCCGCGACGGGGACGTCCTGAGCCTCGACATCGGGATCGAGCGCAAGGGGCTGTACGCCGACGCGGCCGACACGGTCGTGGTGGGGACGCCCCGGGACGGGGCGCTCGAGCTGATCGGGGTGGCCCGCGAGGCGCTGCGGCGCGCGATCGAGCAGGCCCGCGTCGGGCGCACCGTGGGCGACGTGGCCCACGCCATCGGGGCGTACGCGCTCGCCCGGGGCTACAACTACGCCAAGCGGTTCGTGGGCCACGGGATCGGGCGGGCCATGCACGAAGAGCCCCAGGTCCCCAACTTCGGGACGCCGGGGCGCGGCCCGCGGCTGCGGCCGGGCCTGGTGCTGGCCATCGAGCCCATGGTCTGGAAGGCGCTCCCTCACGAGCGCCCCGACGACGAGGAGCGGGTGCTCGACGACGGCTGGACCGTCGTCACGCCCTACGGCCAGCCCGCCGCCCACGTGGAGGAGATGGTGCTCGTCACGGCCGATGGCCCCGAAGTCCTGACGGCTGTAGAATAGTCAAGACCCAGCGCGATCGGAGGTCGAGACGGGCGAGAGGAGAGGGAGGGCGAGACCATCGCGAGGAAGGACGAGGTCATCCGGCAGCGAGGCGAGGTGCTGGAGGCCTATCCCGGTTCGACGTTCAAGGTCAAGCTGGAGGACGGCCGGGAGGCCCTCTGCCACGTCTCGGGCAAGATGCGCAAGTACTACATCAAGATCCTGCCGGGCGACAAAGTTATAGTCGAGTTCTCGCCCTACGACCTCACCCGAGGCCGGATCGTCTACCGGGAGAGCTGAAGCTGACAAGCTGAAGGGATGAGTGAGCGACGATGAAGGTGCGAAGCTCGGTGAGGAAGATCTGCGATCACTGCCAGATCGTGCGCCGGGGCGGGCGCCTGATGGTGATCTGCAAGAACCCGAAGCACAAGCAGCGGCAGGGCTAAAGGGGGATCGAGCGAGCGATGGCCCGAATTGCAGGGGTGGATCTGCCGGCGAAGAAGCGGGTCGAGGTGGCCCTGACGTACATTTACGGGATCGGGCGGCCCCTCTCGCGGCAGATTCTGGCCAAGACGGGGGTCGACCCGAACAAGCGCGTTCAGGATTTGACAGAAGCGGAGATCGCGGAGCTGCGCAAGGAGATCGAGAACAACCACCTCGTCGAGGGGGACCTGCGGCGCAAGGTCAAGGCGGACATCGACCGCCTGAAGCAGATCAAGTGCTACCGGGGGATCCGCCACATGGTGGGCCTTCCGGTGCGGGGCCAGCGGACGCGCAGCAACGCCCGCACCTGGAAGGGGCCGCGGCCCGCCAAGGCCGGCAAGCGCCGCTAGCCCGCTGAAAAGACGGGAGCCGGAGTGAGCGAAAGAAGAGAGGGAGATTGAAGCGATGGCCAGGAAGCGACAGCTCGACCGGGCGCGGGTCCACGTGCACGCGACCTACAACAACACGATCCTGACGCTCACGGATTTGGACGGGAACGTGTTGGCCTGGGCCAGCGGCGGCACGGTGGGGTTCAAAGGGTCGCGCAAGGGCACGCCGTACGCGGCCCAGCGGGCGACCGAGGCGATCATGGACAAGATGCGGGAGTTCGGGATCAAGTCCGTGATCGTCACCATCGACGGGACCGGCTCGGGGCGGAACTCCGTGGTGAACACCCTCAAGGGCTCGGAGTTCCGCGTCGAGGACGTCAAGAACGTCACCCCGGTCCCCCACTCGACCCAGAAGACGTGACACGACGCGTGACGGGAGGCAGGGATGGCTCGATACACGGGACCGAAGTGTCGACTCTGCCGCCGGGAGGGGCAGAAGCTCTTCCTCAAGGGCGCGAAGTGCTACAGCGACAAGTGCCCCCTGACGCGGCGGAACTACCCGCCGGGGATGCACCGCGGCGGCTGGGGGCGCCTGACGCCGTACGGCCTGCGCCTGCGGGAGAAGCAGAAGCTGAAGCGCATCTACGGCGTGCTGGAGCGCCAGTTCCGCCGCTACGTCGAGCTGGCCCAGAAGGCCAAGGGCGTGACGGGAGACTTCCTGCTGGAGCTGCTGGAGCGGCGGCTGGACAACGTGCTCTATCGGGGGGGGCTGGCCCAGTCGCGGGCGCAGGCGCGCCAGCTCGTCAGCCACGGCCACGTCTACGTCAACGGCCGCCGGGTCGACGTCCCGTCGTTCCTGGTGCGACCCGGCGACGTGATCACGTTCAAGCCCAGCTCGCTGGAGAAGAAGGGCATCCAGGCGCTCCTCAACGAGAAGCCGCTGCACTCGATCCCGAGCTGGCTGGAGCGCACCGACGGCCAGCTCCGGGTGCTCGATCGCCCCAAGGTCGATGAGATCGAGCACGACATCCAGATGAACCTCATCGTGGAGTTCTACTCGAGATAGACGAGCCGCGAGCGAAACGAGCGAAACGAGCGAAAGAAACGGGAGGAGAGGGTTCTATGCGCGTGGCGGAGGCCACCCAGGCCCAGCCGATTGCCCCGGAGATCAAGACGGAGGAGCTGACGGAGACGTACGGTCGGTTCGTGGTCGAGCCGCTCGAGCGCGGCTACGGCACGACGCTGGGGAACGCGCTGCGCCGGGTGCTGCTCTCGTCGATCCCGGGCGCGGCCGTCACCCGCGTCCGCTTCGCGGGGAAGTACCACGAGTTCGACGTCATCCCCGGCGTCAAGGAGACGCTGCTCGAGATCATCCTGAACTTGAAGGAGCTGGCGCTGCGGGTGACGCGGGGCGCGGACGAGGTCAAGCGCCTGACGCTCATCGCCGAGGGGCCGAAGGCGGTCACCGCGGGCGACATCGAGGTCCCCGACGGCGTCGAAATTTTGAACCCTGACTTGCACCTCGCCACGCTCGACGAGGGCGGCCAGCTCGAGGTCGAGATGGAGGTCGAGGTCGGCTTCGGGTACCGCCCGGCGGAGCGCAACAAGAAGGAAGACATGCCGCTGGGGGTCATCGCCGTCGACTCGGACTTCTCCCCCGTCAAGCGGGTGAACTTCCTCGTCGAGGAGACGCGCGTCGGCGAGCGCACCGACTTCGACCGCCTCATTTTGGAGATCGAGACGAACGGCGGCGTGCGCCCGGAGGAGGCCCTCCACCACGCCGCGCAGATCCTCATCGACCACTTCAAGCTCTTCTCGGAGTTCGCCAAGCACCCGCTGGCCGAAGCCGAGGAGGAGAGCGAGGAGCAGAAGCTCATGGGCACCCCGCTGGAGGAGCTGGGCTTCGACAAGCGGGCGTGCAACCTCATGAAGGAGCGGGGCATCGTCACGCTGGGCGATTTGCTGGAGCGCACCCGCGAGGAGCTGCTCGACATCCACAAGTTCGGCGAGAAGTCGCTCGTGAAGGTCGAGGAGCGGCTCAAGGAGCTGGGCTACGAGCTTAAAAGCGCCAAGGACAAGGTGAAGGCGAAGGCCAAGGCCGAGGCCGAGGCGAAGGCGGAGACGGAGGGCTGAGGCGACGATGAAACACCTCAAGAAGGGGCGGAAGCTGGGGCGCCAGCCCGCGCACCGGCGGCTGATGCTGGCCGGGCAGGTCAAGGCGCTGATCGCCCACGGCAAGGTCGACACCACGGTGGCGCGGGCCAAGGAGAGCCAGAAGCTGGCCGAGCGGCTCGTCACCTGGGCCAAGGAGGACAGCACCCACGCCCGGCGGATGGTCTTCAAGGTGCTCCAGGACAAACAGGCCGTCAAGAAGCTCTTTGACGAGATCGCGCCGCGGTTCCGGGAGCGCCCCGGCGGCTACACCCGCATCGTCAAGCTCCCGCCGCGCAAGGGCGACGGCGCCGAGATGGCCCGCCTCATGTGGGTCGAGGCGCCGTCGCCGAGCGCAAGCTCCAGCTCTGGCTCCGGCTCCGACGAGGGCGGCCGTTGACGCCGGAGCCCCGCTCTTCCCACTCTCTTCCACCTCCCTTGTCGTTGAGGGGGCGCGCTTTTAGAATCGTCGTGCCTGATGGGCTTCATCGTCGAGGCGAGCGGGCTTGCGAAGCGCTACGACGGCGTCCCCGCGCTCGAGGCCGTCACGCTCGCGCTCCCCGAGGGGAGCGTCGGGCTGCTGGGCGAGAACGGCGCGGGCAAGACGACGCTCCTCAAGCTGCTGCTCGGGCTGCTGCGCCCGACGTCGGGGCAAGTGCGGGTATTGGGCTTCGACGTTCAGCGTCCCAAGGAGGCGCGGGCGCTGCGCCGCCGGGTGGGCTACATGCCCGAGGACGACTGCCTGCCCGCGGATCTGAGCGCCCTTGACCTGTTGGTGCGCCTGGCCAAGCTCTCCGGGCTGCCGCACGAGGCGGCCGTCCAGCGGGCCCACGACGTGCTCCATCTGGTGGGCCTGGGCGAGGAGCGCTACCGCCCGATCGGCGGCTACAGCACGGGGATGAAGCAGCGGGTCAAGCTGGCCCAGGCGCTCGTCCACGACCCGAAGCTCGTCCTGCTCGACGAGCCCACCTCGGGGCTCGACCCCCTCGGCCGCGAGGAGATGCTCCGGCTTATTGCAGATATCCACCGCAAGCTGGGCCTCAGCCTCGTGCTCTCGACGCACCTGCTGCCCGACGTCGAGCGGGTCTGCGAGTTCGTCGTCATCCTGCGGGCGGGGCGGGTCGTCGCCCAGGGGGCGCTGAAGGAGCTGCTCCGGGACGTGCCCCGGGGCGTCCGGGTGCGCGTCGGCGGCCCGGACCGCGCCCAGGAGGCGTTCGTGCGGGCGCTGGAGCGCGCCGGGCTGCGCGTCGAGCCGCGGGCGGGTGGCGAGCTGCTCGTCCGGCGTGAGGGCGAGGACGACGACGCTCTCTGCGAGGCGGTGCTGCGGGCGGCGGCCGAGGCGGGGGTCCAGCTGCGCCGCCTGGAGCGCCAAACCCGCACCCTGGAGGACCTCTTCCTCGAGCTTCACCCCCCGCGCCCGCGCTGATACAATAGACGCCACGAGCACGATGGCGGAGGGCGTCGTCTACGAGCTGGACTACCGCCCCTACGAGGGGCCGTACCGTGGGCGGGCCTACGCGCTCCTCGCGCTCGCCTGGGACGACGTGAAGCGGGCGCTGGGCGTCAAGAAGCGCTGGCCCTACAAGCTCATGGTGGGCCTGCTGCTGCTGGGCGAGCTGGGGCTCTTCTTCTTTTATTTGCTGACGAGCGAGCTGGTCGAGCGGGTCGGGCCCGGGCCGGGCGCCCCCGCGACTTTGCTCAACCCCTACAGCGCCTTCTACGAGGGCGCGGCGCTCATCAGCTGGCTGCTGAGCGCCCTGATCGTCCCCGACTTGATCTGCAACGACCGCCGTTACCGCGCGTATCCCCTGTACTTGGCCCGCCCCATCTACCCCCACGACTACGTGCTGGCCAAGGGCCTGGCCGCCGTCGGGACGCTGACGGCCTTCCTGTTGGGGCCTGCCCTGCTGTTGTTCCTGGGCAAGGCGCTCCTGGCCGAGGACGCCTGGGCGTACGTCACGCAGCATCGTCGGGATCTCGGGGCGCTGCTCGGGGCGGGCCCGGCGCTGGGGCTCTTCTACGGGAGCGTGGCGCTCGGGATCGCGTCGCTCACGGGCCATCGGGGGTACGCCGCCGGGGCCATCGTCGGGGTGTTCCTCCTCTCGAGCCTCATGGGCAGCCTGGTGCTGTTCGCGACGTGGGAGCGCTGGGCGCTGCTCCTCAGCGTCAGCGAGTACGCCCCGCGCCTCAAGGACGCGCTCTTCGGGACGCTCGAGCCGCTGCAGCTGTTTCGCGAGGTGGAGATCACCGTGCGGGACGGGGAGCCCGTGACACGGGAGCTGAGGCGGGTGGTGATCGAGCCGTACGCGCCCTGGGTGTACGCCCTGGGGACGGTCGGCGGCGCGGCGCTCGGGTGGGCCGTCGCCTGGCTGAGCTTCCGGCGGAGGGCGCTGTAAGCTGTAATGCGAAGCCCAAAGCCCAAGGCTGACACGCAAACATGCAGCCCACGATCGAGGTCGAGCGGGTGACGAAGCGCTACGGCGAGGTCGTCGCGTTGAGCGACGTGTCGTTCGCGCTGGGGCCGGGGGTCACGGGATTGTTGGGGCCGAACGGCGCGGGCAAGACGACGCTCCTCAAGCTGTTGGCCGGGCTGCTCGTCCCGACGGTGGGGCGGGTGCGGGTGCTGG
>WFPR01000060.1 GCA_015487455.1 Candidatus Bipolaricaulota bacterium | reverse complement strand
GTCAGATGTGTATAAGAGACAGGGGGTCTCCCCCGACCCCGACCCTGAGGGGCGCGCACGGGCGCAAGCCCCGGCGGCGCAAGAGCTTCCTGAGCGAGCTGTTCGAGGAGCTGTGGGACTGACGGGGGAGCGAGCGCGGGCGGTGTCAGGCGGGGCTCCCCTCCCGCTATACTCTACCTCCGAATGCCTTAAGGGCCGAGACCGAGGGTGAAGGGAGGGAAAGACGATGCGCAGCCCGGAGCTCACGCTCAGTCGGCGGACGTTCCTCCGCGCGATGGGGGGCGCGCTGACGGCGGCCCTCCTCGTGCCCCCGACGCCCCTGCGCGGGCAGGGCAGGCCGGAGGGGGCGGACGCCGTCGTGGAGGTCCTTCGCCTTCCGGAGGGGGAGCCGCGGCCGAGCCCGCGGGCCAACGCGACGCTCGTCTGGGACCCCGTGGGGGAGCGGCTGCTGCTCTTCGGCGGGCTGGGCCGCCAGGGCTACCTCGGCGACGTCTGGGCGCTCCAGCTGGACGAGGAGGGCGGGGCGCGCTGGAGCCTGCTGTCGGCCCCCGAGGCGGGGGAGCCCGCCCCCGCGCCGCGGCGCGGCCACAGCGCCCTGTTCGACCCCGAGGCGGGGCGGATGGTGATCGCGTTCGGGCAGGGGGGCGGCTTCTTCCACGACGTGTGGGCCTTCGACCCCGAGGCGAGGCGTTGGGAGCGGTGGAGCCCCAT
This sequence comes from Candidatus Bipolaricaulota bacterium, assembly GCA_015487455.1. Lineage (GTDB taxonomy): Bacteria > Bipolaricaulota > Bipolaricaulia > RBG-16-55-9 > RBG-16-55-9 > S012-72. Next base: position 7,064 of record WFPR01000060.1, on the reverse strand, counting down.
GGGCGCGGAGGGCGCCCCGCCGCCGCGCTACGGCTCGGTGCTCGTCTACGACGAGCGGGAGCGCCGCGGGGTGGGGTTCGCGGGGTTCACCTCGGCGGGACGGTTCGACGACGCGCCCGCCTTCGAGCTGGCGACGCGCCGGTGGATCGGCGACCGGACGGCCCCCGAGAGCCCACGCCCCCAGCGTCGCTGCCTCCACACGGGGGTCTACGACCCGGTAGGGCACCGGCTGGTGATCTTCGGCGGTCAGCGGGCCGGGGCCCTCGACGACACCTGGGCGCTCGACCTCGAGACGGGCGTCTGGCGGGAGCTGGTCCCCGACCCCGATCCCGCCTCCAGGCCTCCGGCGCGCTTCTTCGCCGTCTCCGCCTACGACGCCGAGGGCGCGCGCATGCTGCTTACGGGCGGCCGGGGGCGGGCCGTCTACGGCGACCTCTGGGCGCTCGACCTCCGCCGGGACGCGGGTGAGGGCCGAGCGGTGGCGGCGTGGCATCCCCTCCGCGTCGAGGGCGAGGCGGAGGCGCGAGAGCGGCTCGTTCGCCACAGCGCGGCCGGGGCGTTCATCCCCGAGCGACGGCTCTGGGTGCTCGTCGGGGGCCGGGACCGCGACGGGCGCCTCCTCGACGACGTCCTCGCGCTGGAGCTCTCGCCCGGGCGCCGCTAGGGGCCTTGCGCTCGGCCCTGCGCCCTCAAACTCCTCAAGCCCGCACGAGGTAGTTGCGCATCATGCCCATGTCCTCGTGCTCGAGGTTGTGGCAGTGGTAGAGGAACAGCCCCTCGAAGTCCTCGAAGCGCAGCGCAACGCGGGCGCGGGTGCCCGGCATCACCAGCACCGTGTCCTTGAGCCCCTCGTCGACGAAGCCCTGGCGGACGCTCTCCCAGGCCGCGCCCCAGGCGGGGTCGGCCAGCTCGCGCCCCACGACGGCGAACTGCAGCCCGTGGACGTGCATCGGGTGGGGCATCGCCATCATCGAGCCCATCTGGCCCATCCGCCCGCCCATCATCCCGCCGCCCGGGCCCCCGGCGTTGTCGAACTCCCACAGCTCCGTCGTCCCCAGGCGGACGACCTCGTCCGGGGCGACGCCCTCCATCTCGAAGAGGCGGCCGTTGATCGTCCAGCCGAGCATCGGGGTCATCCCCAGCGCAAAGCGGCGGGGCGCCCCCGCGTTGACCGCCTCCCCGGGGGAGGGCCGCTCCGGCGCCGAGAGCGAGAGCGGCAGCTCGGGCATCGGGCCCGGGGGCGCCTCCCGCTCGACGACCACCCGCAGCACGCGGAAGAAGGCCCCGTTCGGCAGGGCCGTCGGGCCCCCGCCCATCATGCCGCCGCCCATCATGCCCATTCCGCCCTCGAAGGGGAGGCTGACCAGCTCCCGCTCCGTCCCGACGGGGTCGTCCCGGAAGTCGGCCCACAGCTCGACGCGCTCGCCGGGGCCGAGCACCACGTAGGGCCTCGAGACGGGCGCGGGGAGCAGCCCGCCGTCCGTCCCGATCACCGTGAGCGGCCGCCCATCCCCCCAGGCGAGCTTGTAGATCCGGGAGTTCGAGCCGTTGAGCACCCGCAGGCGGTAGGGGTGGCGGGCCACCCGAAGCTCGAAGTCGGGCCGCCCGTTCACCCAGATCTCCTCGCCCAGGAAGCCCTGCATGTTGCCCATCATCCCGCCGCCCATCATGCCGCCCATCCCGGGGCCGTGGCCGTAGACGAGTTGGTTGCCCGCGTCCAGGGTGCGGTCTTGGAGCACCAAGGGGACGTCGAACTCGCCGGAGGGCAGCCCCAGCGCCTCCTCCTGGGGGTCGCTCACCAGGAGGAGCCCGGCCAGCCCCATGTAGACTTGGGGGCCGGTCCGGCGGTGGGGGTGCGGGTGGAACCAGTACGTCCCCGCGCGATCTAAAACCTCAAACTCGTAGACGAACTCGCCGCCGGGGCCGAAGGCGAAGCGGGGGTGGCCGTCCATGACGGCCGGGACGTGGAGCCCGTGCCAGTGGACGATCGTCTCCTCGGGGATCTCGTTTTGAAAGCGCACCCGGACCCGCTGCCCCCGGCGCAGCCTCAGGATGGGCCCCAGATACGTGTCCGGCAGGGCCTCCAGGGCGTCGGAGGGCCCCTGGAGCAGCTCGGCCTCGTAGCGCCAGACGCGGGTCGGCGGCCCCGCCGGGCGCAGCTGCAGCCGATCCGGCCGCGCCCGCAGGAGCAGCTCAACGTCGGGCTGGAACGTCTCCTGGAGGGCGCGGACGACGCCGGCCGCCCGGCCTTGGCCCTGGAGGGTGCACCCCTGGAGCAGGGCGCCCAGGCCGCCCGTGGCCGCGAGCGCCGCCCCCATCACCCCGTAGCGCAGCAGCGCCCGCCGCGTCAGCCCGGGGGTCGCGTTCCCGTCACCGTCGGCCTCGGGTTGAATCCGCACCGTCTTCTCGTTCGTCAGGTTCGCCATAGCAACCCAAGTATACCCAACGCATGTGAAGAAATTGTGAAGACTGTGAAGGCGCGCCCGAGGCGACGCCGTGGGCTCATCGGGGATGGGGGGATCGCGCCGCCCCCGCCCGCAGCCGCTGGGCGTTGAGCGCCACGATCACCGTCGAGAGCGACATCAGCATCGCCCCCGCCGCCGGGGAGAGGAGCACCCCCCAGCTGTACAGCACCCCGGCCGCCAGCGGGATCGCCACCGCGTTGTAGCCCGTGGCCCACAGCAGGTTCTCCACCATCTTGCGGTAGGTCGCCCGCGCCAGGTCGAGAATGGCCACCACGTCCCGCGGATCGTTGCGCACCAGGACGATGTCCGCGGCCTCCACCGCCACGTCCGTCCCGGCTCCGATCGCGATCCCCACGTCGGCCTGCACCAGCGCCGGGGCGTCGTTCACCCCGTCGCCCACCATCGCGACCGCCAGCCCCTGCCGCTGCACCTCCTCGATCTTCTGCGCCTTCTCGTGGGGCAGCACCTCGGCGAAGACCTCGTCGAGCCCCAGCTCCCGGGCCACCCACTCCGCCACCCGACGGCTGTCGCCCGTGAGCATCATCACCTTGAGCCCCATCGCCTTGAGCTGCGCCACCGCCTCCCGCGACTCCGGGCGGATGACGTCCGCCAGCGCGATCGCCCCCAGCACCCGCTCCTCCCGCTGGCCCTGCTTCTGTTCGGGCGCTTCCAGAACGAAGACGACCGTCTTGCCCTGGGCGGCCAGCTCCCGCACCCTGGGGTGCTCGACGGCCTCGGAAAGCCCCCTCTCGCGCAGGTAGCCGGGGCTCACCACCCGGTAGAGCCGCCCGTTTAGCCGCCCCTCGACGCCCTTGCCGGGGATGGCCCGGAAGTCCTCGACGGCGTCGGGCGAGAGCCCCTGGCGCTCGGCCGCCTCGCGGATGCCGCGGGCGATCGGGTGCTCCGAGGCCCGCTCCAGCGCCGCCGCGACCCCCAGCACCTCGCGCTCGGGCCGCTCATTTAGGGGCACCACGTCCGTCACCCCGAAGCGCCCCTCCGTGAGGGTGCCGGTCTTGTCGAAGACGACGGCCTGCAGGTCCTTGGCGCGCTCGAAGGCCGCCCGATCCCGGATGAGCAGCCCGTTGCGGGCCGACAGCGACGTCGAGACGGCCACCACCAGGGGGACGGCCAGCCCCAGCGCGTGCGGGCAGGCGATCACCATCACCGTGACGGTCCGCTCCAGCGCGAAGGCGAAATCTTTGCCCAAGGCGAGCCACACCCCCAGGGTCGCGCCCCCGCCCCCGAGCGCGACGAGCGTGAGCCAAAACGCCGCTCGATTCGCCAAGTCCTGGGTGCGGGAGCGGGTCTCCTGCGCCCGGCGCACCAGCTCGATGACCTGCGCCAGATACGTCTCCTCGCCGACCCGCTGGACCTCGATCGTGAGGGCGCCCTCGCCGTTGATCGAGCCGCCGATCACCTCGTCGCCGGGGCGCTTGGGGACGGGGGCCGACTCCCCGGTGAGCATCGCCTCGTTGACGCTCGACTCCCCCTCGACGACCACCCCGTCCGTGGGGACCTTCTCGCCGGGGCGGATCAGCACCCGATCCCCCGCCCGAAGCTCCGAGACGGGGACGTCCACGATCGTGCCGTCGGGCTTGATCACATGGGCCTCGGCGGGCAGGAGCTTCACCAGCTCCTCGAGGGCGCGGGAGGCCCCGAGCACCGAGCGCATCTCGATCCAGTGGCCCAGGAGCATCACGTCGATCAGGGTGGCCAGCTCCCAGAAGAAGACCTTGCCGGGGAGCCCGAACACCACCGCGGAGGAGTAGCCGTAGGCCACGGAGATCGCCAGCGCGATGAGGGTCATCATCCCGGGGCGGCGGCCCCGCAGCTCCTCGACCAGCCCCTTGAGGAAGGGCCAGCCGCCGTAGGCGTAGACGGCCGACGAGAGCGCCCACAGCACCCACGGCCGCCCCGGGAACTCGAGGGTGAAGCCGAAGACCCGCTGGATCAGCGGCGAGAGCAGCAGAATGGGGATCGTCAGCGCCGTGGAGACGAAGAACCGCCGCTTGAAGTCCTCCACCATCCGGGCGTGGTCGTGGTGGGCGTGGCCGGCGTGCCCCCCGTGCCCTTCGTGCCCCTTGTGGCCTTCGTGGGCGCCGTGGGCGCCGTGCTGGGCGTGCTCCCCCGGGCGCTCCCCGTGGGCGCGCCCGTGCTCGTGTTCGTGTTCATGCTCATGCTCGTGCTCGTGCTTATGAGCGCTCATGCTCGGCCTCCTTGTCGCTTGCCCCTTCGTCGGGCCCCTTGCGGGCCACGATCAACTTCACGATCCCCTGGGCCGAGAGATCCCGAACGCTTTCGATCTCCAGGCCCGCCTTTTGGACGTTCTCGGCGGTGCGCCGGTTGATGTTGGCGCCCGTAAGCCGCACCGCGATGGGGTTGAAGAGATCAAAGATCTTCCCCAAGCGCTCGGAGCGCGGGCGCATGTGCTCCAGCAAAACGGCCCGCCCGTGGGGCTTGAGCACTCGGTTGATTTCGCGGAGCCCCAACACGGGGTCGGGCACGGAGCAGAACACGAACGTGGCCACGACGGCGTCGAACGCCTCGTCGGGGAACGCGAGGGCCTGGGCGTCCATCGGGAGCAGCGCCACGGGCTTTTTGAGTTTTTGAGCCCGCTTGCGGGCGCGCTCGAGCATCTTCTCGCTGATGTCGATGGCCACGGCCTCGACGCTCTCGGGGTAGTGCGGAAGGTTCTTCCCCGTGCCCACGCCGACCTCCAGCAGCCGGGGCTTCACGACGCCCTCGGCGGGGGCAAGCCGCCGCAGGTGCTCCTTCACGACCTCCCAGACGAGCCTCCGCCAGGAGCGGAAGAAGAGGGCCTCCATCAGGCCCTCGTAGAAATCATAAAGGGGGGCCACGCGGTCGTAGCGCGCCCGCGTGACCCCCGTCGCTTCCACGTCGATGGGGATCTCGTCCGCCTTCGGCGTCCGGGGTTCGGCCCGGACCCGCTTCGATCCGCCCATGATCATGGCCGCGCTACTCCTTGGGCTTGCTCAGCAGCGGGAACCCGGCTTCCTTCCACTCGCGCATCCCCTGCTTGAGGTTCCAGACGTTCGTGTAGCCCAGCTTCACCAGCGTCTCGGCGGCCTGGGCGCTCATCGGCCCGCTGCGGCAGTAGACCACGATCTTGGCATCCTTATCTTGAGGGAGCTGGTCGAGGTTCTCCTCGATGGCGTTGTAGGGGATGAAGAGATCGGTCTCGGGCAGCTCGCCCGCGTAGGGGATGTGGACGTTAATGAGCAGAAAGTCTTTCTGCTGGAGCATCCGCCAGAGGGTGGGGGCGTCGATGTTGCGGTAGCTGCCGCCGTCGACCTCGACGAGCTCGTACTCGACCTCCTCCGTGGCCATGGGCATGGGCATGCCCATCCCCATCCCCTGCTCGGGCTCCCCGCGGGCCTGGCGGCGCGGGGGCACGACGACGATCTGGTGGATCTCCCCCTCGACGTCGATCGCGTTCACGATCTCCCCCCGCTCCACGTCGTAGACGAAGAGCTTCTTGGCGGGGATGCTCCCGATGTAGAGCGTCTTGCGATCGGGCGAGGGGGTGAGGTGCTCGGGGCTCACTCCCAGATCCCACGTCTCGATCACTTGCTGGGTGGCCACGTCGATGACGGAGATCGTCGTCTCGCCGCGGTTGCCCACGAAGACGAGCAGCTGCCCGCCGCGCTCGACGACGGCCACGCCGTGCGGCCCCTTCCCCACGGGGATCGTCGCGATGGCGCTCCCCTGCCCCGTGTCCACGACGCTGACGGTCCCCTCGTTGCGGTTCGTGACGTACAGCAGGCGCCCGTCGGGGGTGAGCGCCGCGTGATCCGGCCCCTGGCCCACGGGGATCTCGCTCACGACCCGCTGCGCGGCGACGTCGATGACGCTCACCACGCCGGCCTTCATGCTCGTGACGTACGCGAAGCGCCCGTCGGGCGAGAAGACGGTGTACATCGGCGCGGGCTTTACGGGAATCGAGGCGGCCAGGGCGTCCGTCCGGGTGTCGATCACGGCCACGGTGTCGTTGGCGGCCGTGACGTACGCCCAGCGCCCGTCGGGGCTGATCTCGACGTGGTGGGACTTGGCGCCGATGGGGATCGTCTTCGCCACCCGGCGCTGGGTCAGGTCCACGACGGCGATCTCCTCGGCGCCGAAGCTGGTGGCGTACGCCTTGGAGCCGTCGGGGAGCACCCCGACCCCGTGGGTGGCCGGGCCGACCTCCACCGTGAACCTCTCGCCCGTCGCCGGGTCCACGAAGGCGAGCCGGTTGAGCCCGCCCTGGGCCCCGGCCACCGCCTCCTCCTGGCCCATCCCCATCATCATGTCGGGACCGGGGCCGGGCTTCGGCCCCCTCGCCATCTGTCCCTGCGTCATCAGCCACAACAGGCCCAACGCCAGCACCGCTGCGACGACGATCAGCACCTTCGTGTTCATCTCGGGTCTCCTTTCCTCTTTCCTCTTGCTTCTTCCTTGTCTCGTTTGTTCTCGTTTTCGTTCTCGTTCGTTCTATTTCGTTTCGTTGTGCTCCCTGTCCGTTGGCTCGATCGCCCTCGTCCGAAAGGCCGATGGAGAGGGGGGTCGGAAGATCGCGATTGCAAGGGTTGCGGGGACGTG
>WFPR01000059.1 GCA_015487455.1 Candidatus Bipolaricaulota bacterium | reverse complement strand
GGCGCGGACGTGGTGCCCACCGGCCGCACGGTTGAGCAAGTCAAAGCTGTAGCTCAAGAGGTCGAGCGGCTCGGGCGCCGGACGCTGGTGCAGCCCTGCGACGTGGGCGACCCGCAGGGGGTCAAGGCGCTCGTCGAGCGCGTCGTGCGGGAGCTGGGCGGGCTCGACGTGGTGGTGAACGCGGCGGCGATCAGCCCGCTCTGGAAGCGCATTGAGGACGTGACGGACGAGGAGTGGGACGCCGTGATGCGCGTGAACTTAAGAGGCGCCTTCGTGCTGAGCCGGGAAGCGGGGCGGGTGCTGCTGGAGCGGGGCTCGGGCTCCCTCATCCACATCGCGTCGATCGCGGGGCTCGGGGGCAGCTCGCACATCGGGCCGTACGCCGTCAGCAAGGCCGGGCTGATCGGGCTCGTGAAGGTGCTGGCGTACGAGTGGGCCGCGCGGGGCGTGCGGGTCAACGCGATCGCGCCCGGCTGGGTCCGCACCGCGATGACCCAGGGTGTTTTAGAGCACCCCGAGATCTCCCAAAGGATTTTGGGGTCGATCCCCCAGGGCCGGGTGGCCGAGCCCGAGGAGATCGCGCCCCTGGCCGTCTACCTGGCTTCCGACGCCTCGCGCTACGTGACGGGGCAGGTCTACGTCATCGACGGCGGGCAGACGCTGTGAACGCTGCGCTGTACTGCAAATCTACTCCGAGGCCCTTTGAAGAAAGGCTTCGATCAGGCGGACGAGTTGGGCCATCTCGGGATGGGCCTCTAGGGCTTCCTCCTCCTTCAGCTGCTCGAGAGCCCGCTCCAGATCGGCCCTCGCCTCCCGGCTGAGCTTGAAGTCCAACTCGAGCTCCCTTTGGGCGTATCGGAGGCTCAAGTCGGCCTGCTTTTTGAGGAAGTCTTGAAAGGCGGTCCCCCAATCCTGCCCCGACTTCACGGCCTCAAGCGTTTGTCGGGAAAGCTGCAGCTTCTCCTTGTCGTACTCCTGGGAGAGCTTTAAGTAGTCCTCCAGGGCCTTGGGGTTGGACGGCTGAACGTACCCGTCCTCGACGTTTCGCAGAACTGTGGGATAAGCTGCGCCCGAGTACGCGGCGTGCATGAGCAGCATCGCTGCGGCTTTCTCCAGCTCCTCCGCTCGCTTCTCCCGATCCTCCCGAGGGTCGTTCATGATGGTTCCCCTCCTTCTCCCCTTCCCTCGATTCGGGCAGCAAGGCTCATTATACTCCTCTCCCCGCTCCGCTTGCTGCTCGTCAACCCCTGGGTTGCTTCCCCCGGGATGAACGCCTATGATTCTCTCAAACGGCCTCCTGAGGTGAGCAGGATGAACTTAGCCAAGCTGCTGGACGAGGCGGCACGGGAGTTCGGCGAGCGACCCGCCGTGGTGTTCGAGGGGCAGGAGATCAGCTACGCGGAGCTGGCGGACGCCTCCGCCCGCTTCGCCGGAGGGCTTAGAAAGCTGGGCATTGAGCCCGACGACCGCGTGGCCGTCTACCTCCCGAATCTCCCCCAGTTCGTGATCGCGATCTGGGGGATCTTGAAGGCGGGCGCGGTCCCCACCCCGATGAACCCGCAGCTGCGCGCCCGCGAGATCGCCTATCAGCTCAGCGACTCGGGCGCCAAGCTCATCATCGGACTGCTGCCCCTGCTCGACGAGGTCGAGAAGGCCGTCCAAAGCGTTCAGCACGATGTGAAGATCGTGACCGTCGGCGGCGAGAGCCCCCACACCCGCTTCCGCGAGGTGCTGCAGATGGGGGAGCCCCTCCTCGTCGACCGCGACGACGAGGACGTCGCGCTGCAGCCCTACACCTCCGGGACGACGGGGAAGCCCAAGGGCGTGCTCCTCACCCACCGCAACCTCATCTCGAACGTCCAGGCCGTCACCAAGCTCTTCCCCCTGAAGCCCGAGGACGACCGTCTGCTGGTCCCGATCCCGATGTTCCACATCACGGGGATGACGGTGCTGATGCTCTCGCCCCTGGCGCGCGGCTCGACGATCTACCCGATGCTCCGCTGGGACGCCGAGGAGGCGCTCAAGCTCATCGAGCAGCATCAAATCACGGACTTCTTGGCCGTGCCCACGATTTACATCGACCTGCTGCACCACCCGAAGGCTACTCCCGAGCGCTTACAGTCGCTCAAGCTGTGCAGCTCGGGCGGCGCGGCGATGCCCGTCCCCGTGATGGAGGCGTTCGAGCGGAAGTTCGGGCTCCCCATCTACGAGGGCTACGGCCTCACGGAGACGTCCCCGGTCACGCACACGAACTTGGCCGCCCCGCGGCGGAAGCCGGGCTCGATCGGCTGGCCCATCGAGAACACCGAGTGCAAGATCGTGAACGACAAGGGCGAGGAGGTGCCCGCGGGCGAGGTCGGCGAGCTGCTCATCCGCGGCCCCCAGGTGATGAAGGGCTACCACAACAACCCCGAGGCGACCCGCCAAGCCATCGACCCCGACGGCTTCTTCCACACGGGCGACCTCGCCAAGGTCGACGAAGAGGGCTACTACTACATCGTCGATCGTGTCAAGGACATGATCAACGTCGGCGGGCTCAACGTCTACCCCGCTGAGGTGGAGCAGGTGCTCTACGAGCACCCGGCCGTGGCCGAGTGCGCCGTGGTCGGCGTCCCCGACGAGCGGAAGGGCGAGACCGTCAAGGCCTTCATCGTGCTGAAGCCGGGCTACGAGCCCTCCGACGCGCTCAAGGAGCAGCTCAAGCAGCACTGTCTGAGGGAGATCGCCGCCTACAAGCACCCACGGCACATCGAGTTCGTGACGGAGCTGCCCAAGACGGCCTCGGGGAAGATCCAGCGCTACCGGCTGCGGGAGCAGGGCTGATCGTCTTCAAGCTCTTGGAGCATGAGCGCATACGCCTCTCGAATGTTTGCCTCGAGTTCCTTGAGCGTTCGGCCCTGGCTGAAGACCCCCAGCACTTCACGCAGCCGCCCGACGTACCAACCCTCGTCCCTCCAGTACTCCAGCGTGAACTCCTTCGCCTTTGTCATGAGCGCTCACCCCTTTTCGGCCCTTCAACTGCCCGCAAGCAGAGCATAGGGAGTTCGCAAGCTATAATGCAACTTAAAACGTGAGGGAGGTGCGCGATGCACGTGGTCGAGACGGAGCGGGAGCTGGTCGTGCGCTTAGAAGATGGCGAGAACGTTCATGAGCGGCTCAGCTCGCTGGGGCTTGCGGCGGGGGCCGTGATCGGGGGCATCGGGATGCTCCGCGACGTGACGCTCTCGTACTGGACGGGCAAGGAGTATCGGCAGTTCCACGTCGAGGGGCCGGCCGAGCTGCTCTCGCTCCAGGGGAACTTCTCGCTCAAGGAGGGGGAGCCGTTCGTGCACCTGCACGCCGTGCTGGGGCTCGAGGACGGCTCCGTCCGCGGCGGCCACCTCATGGACGCCACGGTCAACGAGACGAACGAGATCGTGATCCGCAAGCTCGAGGGCGTCGTCATGGAGCGCAGACAGGAGCCCAGCGGCCTCTTCGGCCTCTACCCTCGAAAGCCCTGATCACAGGGCTACTCCCAGCGGAACAGCTTCGCGCTCAGCGCGGCGCTCCCGATCAGCACCCCCGAGAGCACGAGCAGCGCCGTCGCGTGCTCGCCCCAGCCCTCCCCGAGCCAGAGCCCCTGCAGCAGCTCGACGGCGTGCGTCAGGGGCAGCCACGCCCCCAACCGCTGCATCGTCTCGGGCAGCTCCTGTTTGGGGACGGTCGCCCCCGATAAAAACATCATGAGGAAGAAGAGCGCAAGGCCCGTGATGTTCGCGACCCGGGCCGTCCGCGAGACGCTCGCCAGCAGGAACCCGAACGCCAGAAAGCTCAAGGTGCAGAGCCCGAACCCGAGCGCGATTTTTAGAGGGTCGCCCGGCACCCGCAGGCCGTAGGCGAGCTTGGCCGCCACAATCAGCAGCAGGGCGCCCAGCGTCGTGAGCGCCGCGTAGACGAGCACCCACGCCCCCAGCACCGTCAGGGGCGAGACGGGCGCGGCCCGCAGGCGCCTCAAAATTTTGCGCTCCCGATACCCCGCGACGGTGACGGGCAGCCCGACCAGTCCCGCGATTCCTACAATCAGCGCCATGTACGCGGGCGTGCTCCAGTCCACGAACCCCAGGCCGTGAAAGTACGGCGACGGCTCGTTCCCCCAAATCCCGCCGAAGACGAACAGCAAAAGCAGCGGGAACACCAGCATGAAGAAGACGGCTTCCGGCTCGCGCAGGAAGAGCTTCAGCTCCGTCTTCGTGAGCTTGCCCAAGCCCCGCATTCGAGTTAAGCCTCCTCCGTGAGCGCCAAAAAGACGTCCTCGAGCGACGGGCGCTCCATCTGAAAACGCTCGACCCGAACGCCCCGATCGAGCAGCGCGCCGAGGACGTCCACGGCCAGCCGCTCCCCCCGCCCGTACACGCTGATCCTCCCGTCTGGGCCGACCTCCACGCGCCGAACGCCGGGCACTCGCTCCAGATCGCTTTGAAGCGCGTTCAAGGTTGCTTCAGACGCGGACGCCTCGGCAAGCTCAAGGTCGAGCCGTCGGTTGATCGCCAGGCGCTCCACGAGTCGCTCCGGACGGTCGAGGGCGACCAGGCGCCCCTGGTTCAAGATCGCGACGCGGTCGCAGAGGCGCTCGGCTTCTTCCATATAATGAGTCGTCAGCACGATCGTGGTGCCCCGCGCCCGCAGCTCTTCCAAAAACCGCCACATCGCCCGGCGGCCCTGGGGGTCGAGGCCCGTGGTCAGCTCGTCGAGGAACACCAGCTCGGGCGTGTTGAGCAGCGCGAGGGCCACGAACAGCCGCTGCTTCTGCCCGCCCGACAGCTTCCCGATGTAGCGATCCCGGTGCTCGAGCAGGCCGACGCGGGCGAGCAGCTCCTCCCCGTCCGCGACCCGCGCTTTGGGGTAGAACGCCGAGAAGAGATCCAGGGCTTCCCAGACCTTGAGGCGGTCGGGCAGCGCGGCCTCCTGCAGCTGGAGCCCGATCCGCTCGCGCAGCGTCCGCCCTTGGGTCCACGGGTCGAGCTCCAGCACCCGAATCGAGCCCTGGTCGGGCTTGCGCAGCCCTTCGAGGCATTCAACGGTCGTGGTCTTGCCCGCGCCGTTCGGCCCTAAGAGCCCGAAAATTTCGCCTTCATACACCTCGAACGAGAGCCCGTCCACGGCCCGAACGGAGCCGTAGCGCTTCGTCAGTCCCTCCACGCGCACGACGGCCTGTGCTTGCGACCGCGCTCGTCCCGCCATGACGTTGGGTGAATGTCGTCTTCAAGCCCGGGGGTTCACGCTGGAGGCGGGGGCCACTCGCGGGCCAGCAGCCCGTAGATCACGAGATCGTCGAGCCCTTGAGCCGTCCAGCAGGCCTCCCGCAGCACGGCTTCTTGGCGAAACCCTAAGCGCTCGGGGACGGCCCGGCTGCGCGCGTTGCGGGCGGCGCAGTGGATCTCCACGCGGTGGAGCTTCAGCTCCCCGAACGCGTGGTCGATGAGCGCCCGGCACGCCTTGGTGACGAGCCCCTTGCCCTGGAACGCCTCCCCGAGCCAGTAGCCGATCTCGCCCCGGCGGCTTATGGGGTGAATCCGCAGGCCGATCACGCCCGCGAGCCGCCCCTCGTGCCAGATCCCCAAGGCGAGCCCGGTCCCCCGGGCGAGCGCCTTGAGGCGCGACTCGATGAACCGCCTCGAATCGTCAACGCTCTTGGTGTAGTCGGGGAAGGCGAGCCACCGCCGGAGGTGCTCCCGGTTGCGATCGATCAGCTCGAAGAGGTCGGGGGCGTGGCGGGGCTCCAGCAGCTTGAGTTCCGTCCGCTCGTCCAAGGCGTGCCTGAGCATGGCCTTCGATGGGCGGTGACGTTCAGATCCACCGCGGTACGGCCAATCGCTTATCGTAGGCCGCGACGAGTTTATCGCTCGGGTGGGGGCCCGTCCAGCAGGCGCGTTGCCGAAGGGGATGGGCTCTGCTACGATTCGATCCGTCCCTGTACAAAGGAGGCCCTCATGCCCAACGAGGAGCACTTTCGCAAATTGGAGCGGATGTACGCCTCGGCCCCGATCAACGCGTTCTTTCGCCCTTCCCTTAAGGTGATGGAGGGGCGGGCCGAGGTGGTGATCCCGATGCGCCCGGAGTTCTGGCACGCGGCGGGGGCGGCCCACGGCTGCGTCTACTTCAAAGCCCTGGACGACGCGACCTTCTTCGCCGTGGCCTCCCTCATCGACGACGTCTTCCCCGTGACCGTGACGTTCACGACGTACCTGACGCGACCTATCGCCGAGGGGGAGATGCGGGCCGTGGCCGAGGTCGTCCACCAATCAAAGCGGCTCTTCATCGCCGAGGGGCAGCTCTTCGACTCTGAGGGCCGCCCCATCGGGCGCGGCAGCGGGACGTTCATGCGAAGCTCGATCCCCTTGAGCCCGGAGATCGGGTATCGCTGACCTTCCTCCCCTCGCCTCGCGGATCTTGACTTTGAGTCAAGCCTACGGGTATAACCCTGCCCGGGGTGATTCGGGATGGCCGCCCGAGTAAGCTGCACGGGCTGCGCGAGGAGCAAGCCGCTGATCGCCGTGGTCCCTTCACTTGCCCAGCAACTCGCAGACGTTCGCGAGCGGGTAAGCCAAGAGCGGATGGCCCTGGGCGAGGAGGGCCAGCGGGTTCAGGATGCTCTGGCCCGCGCCCAAGCGGAGCTGGATAGCTTGGAGCGCCGCCTGCTCGAACGCCTCGGGCTGCCCCGAGGCTACGTGCGCACCGTCCGCCTGCGGCTGGACAAGGAGCTGATGTCGTGGAAACTGTGGGGGCTCCACCTTGTCGCCGTAGGGGTCGTCGTAGCGGGCTTCTTCACGCTTCCGTTTATGCTGCCGTATTTAGAGCGGTTGGTTGAGCGCCTCAACGTCTTTGAGTTTGTTGTGCTCATCATTGCGCTCACGATGGGCATCGCCGTGCCCCACGAGGGGCTGCACGCGTTGGGCTTTTGGCTCTTCGGGCGCAAGAAGCCGGGGTTCAAGCTGGAGTTCGGCTCGTTTGGGATGGGCTTCTACGCCGCCGGGAACTGCTTGCTCAGCCGTCGGGAGTACTTGATCGTCGCCTTGCTGCCCCTTTTGGGCATCACGGCCCTGGGCGCCGGGCTCTGGGCGTGGATGCCCGATCTAGCCCCGCTTTGGTACCTGCTGATCGGGCTCAACGCGGCGGGGGCCGTCGGCGACCTCTGGATCGCCGGGCTGCTGCTCAAAGCGTCCCCTAGGGCCCTCTGCTTGGATACGAGCTACGAGATGGCCATCTTCGAGCCCGCCGAAGCCGCCGAGGCCCAACGCGCCGCGGTGGCCGAGTAGACGAGGAGCAAGGAAGGCGGCCGGAACGGCTAGCGCACCAGGAACCGAACGGCCCACTCGGTGAGCTTGCCGTAGGGCGGGGCGATGAGCCGGGTGGGCGCCAGGCGGCTCTGGCGGAACACGGCGCGCGCCTTCGAGAAGCGCCGGAAGCCGTGCACCCCGTGGTACTCGCCCATCCCGCTCGGGCCGACGCCCCCGAAGGGCAAATTCTGCTGCGCGATGTGGAAGAGCACGTCGTTGACCGTCACCCCGCCCGAGAGCGTGTTCTTGAGCACGTAATCGACGCGCTTTGGGTGGGTGTCGAAGTAGTAGAGGGCCAGGGGCCGCGGGCGGGCGTTCACGAACTCAACGGCCTCCTCGAGGGTCTCGTAGGGCACCAAGGGCAGCACGGGGCCGAAGATCTCCTCCTGCATCAGGAGCATCCCGTCGCGAACGTCCCAGACGACCGTGGGCGGGAACACTTTGTTGTCGGGGCCGCAGGGCTCCCCCGCGGGGTTGATCTCTACAACGTGGGCGCCCTTCTCGCGCGCGTCCTCGACGAGCTGCCGTAAGCGCTCGTAATGAGCCCGGCTGACGATGCGGGTGTACTGCGGGTTCGCCACGAGGCGCGGGTAGAGCTGTGGGACGATCCGCCGGGAGAGTTCGACGAATGCCTCGAGCTCAGAGCGGTGGAGAAGGACGTAGTCGGGCGCGATGCAGGTCTGGCCCGCGTTGTAGAGCTTGCCGACCCAGATGCGCCGGGCCGCCGTTTGGAGGTCGAAATCGGGGTGGACGATCGTGGGGCATTTTCCGCCTAGCTCCAGCGTGACGGGCGTTAGGTTCTCCGCGGCGGCCTTCATCACGAGCCGCCCCACGCGCGTGGAGCCCGTAAACAGAATGTGATCGAAGGGGAGCGAGACGAACGCCTGCGCCACCTCCACGCCGCCTATCACAACCGCCACGTACTCCTCGGGGAACAGCTCGCTTAAAAACGCCTTGAGCAGCTCGGCGGTGCGGGGGGCCAGCTCCGAGGGCTTGAGCATCACGTGATTGCCCGCCGCGATCGCGTCCACGAGGGGCGAGAGCGCCAGGAGCAGCGGGTAGTTCCACGCGCTCAAGATCCCGACAATGCCCAACGGCTGATAGACGATGTACGAGCGCCCCGGCAGGAACGCGAACCCCGTCCCGACGCGCTGGGGGCGCATCCAGCGCTTTAGGTGCTTGAGCGCGTGTTTGATCTGATCGAGCAGCGGGAAGCACTCCAGCAAGAGGGTCTCCTCGCGGGCGCGGCCCCCGAAGTCCTCGGAGATCGCCTGGACGAAGTCGTCCTTGCGGGCCAGGAGCCCGGCCCGCAGCGCGCGCAGCGCCTCGACCCGCCTGCGGTAGTCGGGCGGCTCGCTCCGGAACGCCCTCCGCTGAATCTCAAGCGTTCGTTTGAGTTGGGCCGCAAGCGCCTCTTGCGGCGCCCTCTCCGTCTCCGGAACGGTGGCCATGGGCTTGCCTCCTTGTCTCCCTGCATCAGCCACTGTACCCCCTTCAGCGAGCGGCCGTCAAGCGATTCGTCAAAGGCTACAATTGAGTCCGCCTGAGGAGGAGGGATGGAGATGAGCGTTCAGCAAGCGTTCCTGGGCATCCCGCGCGAGGAGTTTTCGGCCCGGGTGGAGAGGCTGCGGGCGCACCTCGAGGCCGAGGGACTGGCGGGCGCCGTGCTCTTCGACCCCGCGTACGTGCTGTACTACACGGGCTTCGCCTTCATCCCGACGGAGCGCCCGATCGCGTTCGTGTTGAGCGCGACGGGCCGGACGGCCCTGTTCGTCCCGCGGCTGGAGCGGGAGCACGCCGAATCGAGCGCCCACGTCGAGCGCGTCGAGCACTACGACGAGTACCCCGGCGAGACGCACCCGATGCACCAGCTCGTGAAGCTCTTGGAGAGCTTGAGCATGGCAGGCCGGGTGGGAGCGAAGGTGGGTGCGGACGAGGACGGCTACCCCTGGGTGCTGGGCTATCGCGGTCCGCGCCTCGGCGAGACGCTGAACGCCGAGGTGCGCAACGTCAGGCCCTTCGTCGAGGCGCAGATGGCCGTAAAGAGCGAGCGGGAGATCGC
>WFPR01000058.1 GCA_015487455.1 Candidatus Bipolaricaulota bacterium | reverse complement strand
GCTGGGGGCCGCCCTTGTTGAGATCTCGCTGCCCCACGCGGCGGAGTACGCCATCCCGACGTATTATCTGATCGCGGCCTCGGAGGCCAGCTCGAACCTGGCGCGCTACGACGGGGTGCGCTACACGGCGCGGGCGGGCGACGCGGCGAGCGTCGAGGCGATGTTCACGGAGAGCCGCAGCCGGGGCTTCGGCCCCGAGGTCAAGCGGCGGATCATGCTGGGGACGTACGCGCTGTCGGCGGGCTACTACGAGCAGTGGTACGGCAAGGCCCAGCGGGTGCGGGCGCTCATCAAGCGGGACTTCGACGAGGCCTTCAAGCGCGTGGACGTGCTGATCGCGCCCACCGCGCCGACGCCCGCGTTCAAGCTGGGCGAGCGGGCCGACGACCCCCTCCAGATGTACCTGACGGACGTGTTCTTGGTGCCGGTGAGCCTGGCGGGCCTGCCCGCGATCTCCGTGCCGGGCGGGATCGTCGAGGGCCTCCCCTTCGGGCTGCAGATCGTCGGGGATCGACTCCAAGAGCCCAAGGTCTTTAAAGCGGCCTACGCCTTCGAGCGCGGGCTCGCGTCGAGATGCAGGTAGCGCGCCAGCGCCTCGCGCTTGACGCCCTGGAGCCGTTGAAGGGCCTCGCCTAAGGGCACCCAGCGCACCTCGTCAATCTCGTCGGGCGCCGGGCTGAAGTCGTCGCTCAGCACCTCGGCCTCGTAGAAGAACATGTGCCAGGTGTAAAACGACTCCCGCCCCACGAACGACTCGACGCCGAGCAGCCGCCCCACGCGGCAGGGGGCGCCGACCTCCTCCTCGACCTCGCGCCGGACGGACTCCGCGGGCGACTCCCCGTACGCGACGAAGCCGCCCGGCAGCGTCCACAGCCCCTTGTTGAAGCCGCGGGAGGGCTTGACGAGCAGAACGGAGCCCTCCCGGACGATGAGCGCCTCGGCCACGACCCGCGGCAGCGTGTGGTGGACGACTAGGCGGACCAGGGGGTCCACGTCGTCGCGGCCCGGGATCTCGTCCTTGTGGTGCCAGTCGCGCGGGTAGTGCTCAATGCGGGGGACGCCGTAGAGCACCTCCTGCCCCCTGATGATCAAGCGGGCCTTGGGCTCGACCTCGAAGGGGATCTCGTCGCCGTCGGCGGGCAGCGTCCAGCGCCCGTCCGCCCCCCGCACCAAATAGACCATGCCGTCCTTCTCGACGTAGTAGCGGCGCGCGCCCATGGCCCGTCCATCCCTTGACGCGCCGTAAGCGGGAGACCCCGCCCCGCGGCGGGGCAGGGGCGGGGCAAGCGCTTCAGCTTTAGCGCGAGATCAGCGCGGGGCCTCGCGGCAGACGGCCCCCGCCTCCGTCCGCTCGATCACGATGAGGTCCACCCACTCCGCGTAGAAGACGCGCCTCTCCTCCTCGTTGAGCACGACGACGAGCCGCTTCCAGCAGTCGACGCTTTTGTACGACAGGTTCCAGACGGCCTTGACGCACTTGGCCCCGTCGCACGCGACCACGGCCAGCTCGTCCGGGTCGCCCAACAGCTCCACAAAGTCGAGCAGCGTCACGGCGTCGCGCTCGAGCAGCGCCTCGACCCGCTCCTCAAGCTGCACGCGCCTCTCGGCCAGCCGGGTCGCGCTCTGGGCGATCGAGAGCGCCAGCACCGCCACCACCGCGATCACCAGGGCGAACTCCAGCCAGCGGGGCATGACCGTCGCCGTCGCCTCCTTCCGTTCCGCGGTTCCGCGCTGCCGCCGCTGCACCGGCCGCTACGCAGCTAGGGTCGAGCTCGGGAGCGGGACCACCCAGACGGTCCGCTCCCGGGGGCCGTCGAACTCGCAGAAGAGCACCCCCTGCCACGTCCCCAGCTTGAGCTGCCCGTCCTCGACGGGGACGAGCGCCGAGTGGCCCACCAGGCTCGAGCGGACGTGCGCGTGCGCGTTCCCCTCCAGGTGCTTGTAGTTGAGATCCCGGGGGACGAGCTTGGCCAGCACGTCCCGGAGGTCCTCCTTGACGGAGGGGTCGGCGTTCTCGTTGATCGTGATCCCGGCGGTCGTGTGCGGGACGTAGAGCATCACGGCCCCGTCGCGGAGCCCCAGCTCGCGCACCGCCCGCTCGACCTGGGCCGTGATGTCGATCAGCTCCTCGGCCCGCTGCGTCTTGACCCTCAGCGCCCTCATTCGGGATCAAGCGGGCTGCGCCTCGCGCTGCTCGCGCTTGAGCAGCTCCTCGCGCAGCTTGTCGCTCATCACGGGCTGGTAGTACGCGAACGCCATCTGGAAGGTCGCCCGGCCCTGGGTGATCGACTTGAGCTCCAGCGCGTAGTCTTGGATTTCGGCCAGCGGCGCCTCGGCCTCGATCCGCTCCCAGTCCTTGCCCTCGGGCTCCATGCCCAAGATCTTGCCGCGCTTCCCCGAGAGGCTGCTCATGATGTCGCCGGTGAACTCCCGAGGGGTGTGGATGGTCAGCTTCATGACGGGCTCGAGGAGCACGGGGGTGTCGTTCTGCACCGCGATCTTGAACGCCTGGGAAGCGGCGATCTTGAACGCGATCTCCGAGGAGTCGACCTCGTGGTAGCTCCCGAAGAAGACCGTCACCTTGATGTCCGTCATCGGGTAGCCGAAGACGCCCTCCTGCATCGCCTCGACGACGCCCTTCTCGACGGCCGGGATGAACTGGCTCGGGATGACGCCGCCCTTGATCTCGTTGACGAACTCGAACCCGCCGCCCCGGGGGAGCGGCTCGATCCTCAAGAAGACCTCGCCGTACTGGCCGCGGCCGCCCGTCTGCTTCTTGTGCTTGTAGTTGCCCTCGGCCTTCTTCGTGATCGTCTCCTTGTAGGGGACGCGGGGCTTGAGCAGCCGCACCCCCACCCCGAAGCGGCTCTTCAGCCGCTCCACGAGCACGCCGAGCTGGGTGTCGCCCATCCCCGAGACGATCGTCTCCTTGGTGACGTCGTCGCGATACACCTCGATCGTCGCCTTGGTGCGGGCCAGCTCGCGCAGCGCGGCGCTCATCTTCTCCTCGTCCTGCTGGGTGAGGGGCTCGATCGCCCGCGGGAAGACGGGCTTGGGGAAGTCGGCTAGCTTGAGGGGCTCGACGCGATCAGCGGCCGCGAACGTGTCGCCCAGCGCGAACTCCCCCGCCAGCTTGGTGAGCACCGCGATCTGCCCCGGCCCGACCTCCTTGGCCTTCTCGGGCTTGTCGCCCGCCGGGCGGAGCACCTCGCGCACCCGCTCCTTCTGGCCCCGGGAGACGTTCGTCAGCTCGTCGCCCTCCTTCACGGCCCCGCCGTACACTTTAACGTAGGCCATCATCCCCAAATATTGATCCGAGGCGGCGTTGAACACGAGCCCGACGAACTCGTCGCGGGGCTCGTTCAGCTCGTGAAACGCGGGCGTGGCGCCGAAGACCGTCTGCAGCAGCAGCTCGACGGACTTGGGGACCTCCGCGGAGGTCGCGAGCACCGGGACGACGGCCCGCCGCTTGACGGCCTCCTTGAGCGCCCGGCGCATCTCGTCCGCTGAAATCTCCTCGTCGTTGAGGAAGCGCTCCATGAGCGCCTCGTCGACCTCCGCGAGGCCCTCGAGCAGCGCCTCGCGGGCCGAGGCCGCGACGTCCTGGAGCTCCGCGGGCACCTCCCCCGTCCCGCCGTCGAAGTAGACGGCCTTCTGCTCGAGGATATCGACGACCCCGACGAACCGCCCGTCCCGCTGGATGGGCCACTGGATGGGGGCGAACGGCGCCTCGAACCGCTCCTTGAGCCCCTCCACGACCTCCCCGAACGTCGCGTTCGGGAGGTCCATGCGGTGGACGAGCGCCAGGGCGGGCTTCTCAAACTCCTCGATGAGCGCCCACGCCTTCTCCGTGAGCACCTCCAGCCCCTTCTCGGCGTTGAGCACCAGCACGCCCGTCTCGGCGACCCGCAGGCCCTTGTAGCTCTCCTCGATGAACTCGCCGAACCCCGGCGCGTCCAGCACGTACAGCTCCTGATCGCCCCGGCGATAGCCCGCGACGTTCAGGTCCACCGAGCCGCCGCGGGCCTGGGCCTCCGGGCTGGTGTCGAGCTGGGCCTCCACGCCCCCCAGCTTCAGGATGGCCCGGGCCAGCGCGGTCTTCCCGGAGCCGGAGTGTCCGACCAGGCAGATCGTCCGTGCGTCCCCCACGAGTCGATCCCTCCCTGCGCTCTGCGCCCTGCGCGGAACGTCGCGCCTGTGGCGTCTGACGTTAAGGGCAGATCACGGCCAGTATAGCACGCGCGGGGTCCGAGGGGCAACGCGGGCGGGCTAGCGGCCCGCCTCGGGCGCCGGGGCGCCCGCGCCCGGGCAACCCCTCACGCACACGTACACGTGAGGGCGGAGGCGCTCCAAACGCTTGGGGCCGATGCCGGGGACTTGCTTCAGCTCCTCGACGGAGCGGAACGGCCCGTGGACCCAGCGATGCCGGAGGATGCGCGCCGCCAGCGTCGGCCCCACGCCCGGGAGCGCCTGAAGCTCCTCGAACGACGCGCGGTTGAGGTCGACCACGTGACCGCGCGTCCGCGACGGCTCCGCGCGCTCGAGCGCGGCGTTCAGAGCGGGCGGCGCGGCCAGCCCCAGCCAAAGCTTGGCCCCGAAGGCGACGAGGGCCAGCGCGCAAGCGCCCCAGAGCACGCGGCCGTCGGAGCGGGTGAGCATGGCCCAATAATTTTACACTAAGCCTCCTCCACGACGAAGGGCGCGAAGCAGGCGCGGATCGTCTCCAGCCCGTGTCGCCGCCTCGCGGCGCGCATCCCCTCGGGCATGTGTCGATATTTATCGAGGTCGAACTTCCAGCGATACGCCCTGAGGAAGAGGTCGCGGAGGCGGCGAGCGGCCTCCGGGGAGCGCCTCAGGGCCGCCCGCTCCTCGCGGCAGAGGGCCTCGATCTCCTCCTCGTAGACGTCGATCTGGACGGACTCCCGGAAGAGATCCAGCGCCTCCGAGAGGGCGTCTTGGGCGAGGGCCTCGCGGGCGCGGCGGAAGAGCGCGCGGCGTCGCAGCTCCTGTTGGGCCCGCTCGCGCATCCGCCGCCCGTGCTCCTCGTAGTAGCTCAGCTCCTCGGCGGGGAACTCGAGCAGCGAGCAGCGGCAGTCGGGGTGCAGGGGGAGGGGCGGGGCGTCCTCCCGGCGCGCGTAGATCTCGCCGTGATGGCGAAGACAGACCTCGCAGGCGGTGGCGTGTACGGTGGCGTAGTACTGATACCACACGGCGGGGGCGCGCCGATGTCGACGACGAGGCGATCGCCACGGAAGCTTGATGCCCATCCTCCTCGACCGCCCGGCATTCTAGGGCGGCCGCGCGTCTCGATCAACCGCGCCCCGCCCGTTCTCGTGGCTTCCCGTTGCTGTTGACGAGAAGTCGCCGTTGTGGTATAGTACAAGGGCCGTTCGTCACCGTGGTGCGTGAGGATCGGAAGCGGATCGGCAGACGGACGTCCTTGACCGGGCCCTCGCTCCGTGTCAAGGAAGCTTTTCTTCTTTTTCGGGCTTTCGGGCTTAAGCGAACGCGAACGAGCTCAAAAGATCAAAAGACGGGAAGGGATCTGCCGTGGACCTGGACGAGAAGCTGACGGCCCTCGGGCTGGAGGAGGACGGGGACGACGGGGAAGGCTCCGAGGAGTTCATCTTCTCCTCGGAGCGGGCCAAGGAGACCGAGGAAGAGGACGACATGGACGCTCACGCTTCGGAGGACCTCGTAAAGCTCTACCTTCAAGAGATCGGCCGCGTCCCGCTGCTCACCCGCGAACAGGAGGTCGAGCTGGCCAAGCGGGTGGCCGCGGGCGACGAGGAGGCTCGCCACCAGCTGGCCGTCGCCAACCTGCGCCTGGTCGTCTCGATCGCCAAGCGCCATAAGAACTCCGGGTTGCCCCTGCTCGATCTCATCCAGGAGGGCAACATCGGGCTCATGAAGGCGATCGAGAAGTTCGACTGGACCAAGGGCTACAAGTTCTCGACGTACGCGACGTGGTGGATCCGGCAGGCGATCACGCGGGCGATCGCGGACAAGGCGCGCACCATCCGCATCCCGACCCACATGCTGGAGCTGATGCGCAAGATCCACCGGGCCGAGGAGGAGTACGTCCAGAACCACGGGGTGCCGCCCAGCCTCGACGAGCTGGCCGAGATGCTGAACGTCCCCCGCGAGGAGATCGAGCGGGCCAAAAAAATTACGCCCTACACCCGCTCGTTCGAG
Source organism: Candidatus Bipolaricaulota bacterium (assembly GCA_015487455.1). Lineage (GTDB taxonomy): Bacteria > Bipolaricaulota > Bipolaricaulia > RBG-16-55-9 > RBG-16-55-9 > S012-72. The sequence goes on along the minus strand of WFPR01000058.1, from coordinate 3,634 downwards.
GAGCCCGTCGGCGACGAGGAGGACAGCACCCTGGGCGACTTCATCGGCAGCTCCGACCACTCCGCGCTGCGCCGGGCCTTGAAGGAGCTCTCCGTCGAGGAGCTGTACAAGGCGCTGGAGGGCCTCACCGAGCGCGAGCGGCGCATTTTAGAGCTGCGCTTCGGCCTCGTCGAGGGCCAGCAGCCGATGACCCTCGAGCGCGTCGGGGAGCTCTTCAACCTGAGCCGCGAGCGCATCCGCCAGATCGAGAAGGAGGCCCTCGAGAAGCTGGCCAACAGCCCCCTGCGACGACGCCTGCAGCAGTTCGAGAGCCTCATCCAGGAGGAGGACATCCAGCTGAGCTGAGGGGGGAGGGGAAGGGCTAGCCCCCATAGGCGAGCAGGCCCGCGAGCGCCCCCAGGGCCGTCAGCCCCCAGAACAGCAGCGTGATGGCCCACTCGGGCAGCTCGACGCTGGGAAGCCGATACTCATAGTCAACGCCCTCCGCGCGCTCAAAGTGGTGGTGGAGCGGGGCGACCTTGAACACCCTCCGCCCAAACAGCTTGAAGCTCGCCACCTGCACGATCACCGAGAGGGTCTCCAAGACGGGCACGACCGCGAACAGCGGCAGAAACAGCGCCGTCCCGGTGAGCAGGCCGAGCATGGCCACGAAGCCCCCCAGGGCCATCGAGCCCGTGTCGCCCAGGAAGACCCGCGCCGGGTGAACGTTCCACCAGAGGAAGCCCAGCAGCGCCGCCCCCAGGATTAGAACGGCCCCGAGGAGCCCCTCGTCCCCGCCTCGAAGCGCGATCACGCCGTAGGCGGCCAGCACGAGCAGCGTGACCCCGCCCGCCAGGCCGTCCAGCCCGTCCGTCAAGTTCCAGGCGTTGACCGTGCCCCAGAAGACGAGCACCGCGAGGGCCGCGAACGCCCCCCAGGGCAGCTCCCACGCGCCCCCCGTGAAGGGGACCCTGAGCGCGGGCGCGGGCCCTAAGACGCCCGACGCCTTGAGGCCCGCGAGCAGCCCCAGCGCGATGAGCCCCTGGAGCAGCAGCTTGAAGCGCGCCGCCAGCCCGCCCGCATTCCCCCTCAAGAACTTCAGCAGGTCGGCCGCGAGCCCCACGAGGCCGAACCCCAGCGCCGCGCCCATCAGCAGTAGGCTTTCGGCGCCAAACGCGCCCAGCCCTCCCTGGGCGAGGGGCAGGGCGACGAGGAAGACGAGCAAAACGACCAAGCCGCCCATGGTGGGCGTGCCCCGCTTGTGCTCGTGGATCTTGGGGCCGTAGTCGCGGATCGGCTGGCCCGCCCCGGCCGATCGCATGAGGGCGATGAGGAGCCTCGTGCCCACGAAGCTGGCCCAGACCGCCCCGAGCGCGAGGAGGATCGTCGCGGTCGTCATCGGCGCTTCCATTGAAGCGCCCGTTCGTCGGCGCGGGCAACCCAAGGTGTCCCGCGGGACGGGGGCGTTGGCCCCGGCCCGGCCGTCTGCTACACTGGGAGCGCACACAGCGCGCAAAACGCAGCGAAAGGCAGGCGACGGACGATGCGTCCACCGCGACCATCGTGGAGGCCCATCGTGGAGGTGGCCCGCGATCTGGGGCTCTCCGAGGACGAGCTGCTGCTCTACGGGCCGTACAAGGCCAAAGTTCATCTTTCGGCGTACAAGCGTCGGGAGAAGGAGCCCGACGGGAAGCTGATCTTGGTCACAGCGATCACCCCCACGAAGTTCGGCGAGGGGAAGACGACCACGACCATCGGGCTGGGCCAGGCGCTGGGGCTCCTGGGGAAGCGCGCCGCGATCGCGATCCGCGAGCCCTCGTTGGGCCCCGTCTTCGGGATCAAGGGGGGCGCCACGGGCGGGGGACGGGCCCAAGTCGTCCCCAGCGACGAGATCAACCTGCACTTCACGGGGGACTTCGCGGCCGTGGAGAGGGCGAACAACCTCTTGGCTGCCCTCATCGACAACCACCTCCACCACGGGAACGAGCTGGGGCTCGACCCCCGGGAGGTTCAGTTCAAGCGCTGCCTGGACATGAACGAGCGGGCCCTGCGCCAGATCGTGATCGGGCTCGGCGGCCGGGCGGGCGGCGTCCCGCGCGAGGAAAGCTTTCAGATCACGGCCGCCTCGGAGGTCATGGCCATCCTGGCGCTCGCCCGCGATCTTCATGATTTGAAGGAGCGCTTCGGGCGCATCCTGGTGGGCTTTACGCGCGACGGGCGGCCCGTGCTCGCGAAGGAGCTGAAGGCCCCCGGCCCGATGGCCGCGCTGATGCGCGACGCCGTGCACCCCAACCTGGTGCAGACGCTCGAGGGCACCCCGGCGTTCGTCCACGCCGGGCCGTTCGGGAACATCGCCACGGGCACCAGCAGCGTGATCGCCACCCGGCTGGCGCTGAAGCTCGCCGACTACGTCGTCACGGAGGCGGGCTTCGCCACGGACCTGGGCGCCGAGAAGTTCTTCGACATCAAGTGCCGGGTTGGGGATTTAAAGCCCGATGCGGCCGTCTTGGTGGCCACGGTGCGGGCGCTCAAGCTCCACGGGGGCGCGCCCCCCGACGTCAAGGCGCTGGAGAAGGAGGACGCGGAGGCCGTCGAGCGCGGGCTGCCCAACCTCGAGAAGCACATCGAGAACGTCCAGGCGTTCGGGGTGCCCCTGGTCGTGGCCGTCAACCGCTTTCCGACGGACACCGACACCGAGATCGACGTCATTCGGGGGTTCTGCGAGGCGAAGGGCGTGGAAGTGGCCGTCTCGGAGGTGTACGAGCGGGGCGGGGAGGGCGGGCTCGAGCTGGCCGAGAAGGCGATCGGGCTGGCCGACTCCGGGAAAGCGCGATTCCGCTTCCTCTACGAGCCCGACGAGCCCCTGACCCAGAAGATCGAGACGATCGCCAGGACGATCTACGGCGCCGACGGCGTGGAGTACACCGCCACGGCCAAGCAGAAGCTAAACAAGCTGGAGAAGCTGGGCTATGGAGACAGCCTCGTGTGCGTTGCCAAGACGCAGAGCTCGCTCTCAGACGATCCTAAACTGCTCGGCCGCCCGCGGGGCTTCACCATCACGATCCGGGACGTGAACATCTCGGCCGGGGCGGGCTTCATCGTCCCGCTGGCGGGGCAGATCCTAACCATGCCGGGGCTGCCCAAGCGCCCCGCGGCCGAGCACATCGACGTCGACGAGGCGGGGACGATCACGGGGATCTTCTGACAGATGCCGCTGCGCGTGCACGTGCGCGTGGGGCTGGGGCTGGACTTCCACCGCTTCGCGGCGGGCCGGAAGCTCGTCTTAGGGGGCGTCGAGATCCCCTTCGAGAGGGGGCTGGAGGGCCACTCCGACGCCGACGTGCTGGCGCACGCCGTCTGCGACGCGCTTTTGGGGGCCGCCGGGCTCGGGGACATCGGGCTCCACTTCCCGCCCGGCGAGCCCGAGTTCAAAGACGTCTCGAGCTTGGAGCTGCTGAAGCGCGTCGCCCAAATGCTGCGCGAGCGGGGCTGGGCGGTGGAGCACGTCGACGCCGTGCTGATTTTAGAGGAGCCCAAGGTCGCGCCCTACTTCCCCCGGATGAGGGCCAGGCTGGCGGGGGCGCTCGGGATCGAGCCCGAGCGTATCAGCATAAAGGCCACGCGGCCCGAGGGCTGTCTCTTATACACATCTCCG